>NZ_JBJPHS010000003.1:0-178978 GCF_052939495.1 Phormidesmis sp. 146-12
TGAGGGATGAGGGATGAGGGATGAGGGATGAGGGATGAGGGATGAGGGATGAAAAGATTTTGGGCGTTGCTGAATCAGGGGATGAATTGCCCCAAAGCGGAGCGAAACCCAAGGTTCAAAGTCCCCCAATTTTGGGGGATTTAGGGGGCGAAGGATCTGTAGCATTAACAAATTGATTTGGTATCACTCCTCACTCCGCCAATAGTCAATGAGCTTATGCGCAATGCTGATTTTAGAAGGAATTTCTGGCAAGTTGTGTTTGTGAAACCAGGCGGCTTCGGCGATTTCTTTGGGGTCGATGACAATTTCACCACTGGCGTACGTTGCTGTGAATCCGATCATCAAGGAGTTGGGAAAAGCCCACGGCTGCGAACCAAAGTAGCGAATGTCTTTGATTTCGATTCCGACTTCTTCGCGAACTTCACGCACGACGGTTTCTTCGAGTGATTCACCCGGTTCGACAAAGCCTGCCAACACGCTGTACATGGACTTGCGAAATCGAGGCGCACGAGCCAGCAGCACTTCTTGACCACGAGAAATCAACACAATAATCGCAGGAGATAGGCGCGGATAATTGACCAATCCACAAGCAGGACAACGTTTTGCCCGATCGCACTCAATCTGAATCATCGGAGTCGCACAGTGCCCACAATATTGATGAGTCCGATCCCATTCCATAATCTGCACGGCTCGACCTGCCAGCGAGAACAAATCTTCGTCCACCATTTCGTAGAGTTCGCGCAGTCCTTGAAAGGTTAGATCGGGGGGAGCAATGGCCGCTTTGTCGAGTTCCGCAGAGTAGCAGGGAAAGCCGTCTAGGGTTCCTAAAAACTGGGTGCGAATGGGTTTGAGTCCGATTTCGGTCAGATCCGTCAGCTTGGGAATTTCACTTGCCGTTTCTGTGAGATGCACCAGCAATTTGTTGCCTACAAACGCAAACCAGTAAGCAGGTTGAGAATCGGGGGGAGGCGTAGTGCCAGAGAGAAAAGTTCGCATGATTGTAGGAGTCGATCGCCCCTCATGGTAACACTGAGAAAATTCGTAAACTGGCGATTCAAATCGCGGCTACTAGAGCGAAGTCCACCTCCGTGGACTAGTTGGTACGATCGCTTCTTAGTGTGCAGAGGCATACTTTGTTTTGATAGCCGCGATTTGAATCGCCAAGCTGAGAGAATTTAGGCTTCACGTCTGTCTTTCTCACCACCTCGTGCTGACCCACGATGTATTACCACCATCAACACAGCCAGAGGCAACAGCGAGACGGGAATGGCTTCTAAGCCTGCACGATCGGCGACCCAACCCACCGCACTAGGAATGGCCGCTGCCCCAAGCGACGCAATACTTGCCAAAAACCCGATCGCTGCGGGAACGATCGACGCGGGAACTCGCTGCGGCATCAGCCAAATAATCGTCGGGAAAATAGCAGCCAGCGCAAATCCACTTAAAGGCAAACTCCACCCCTGATCGGGAAATTGCCACCAGGTCACTAAACCAATGATCAGTGAGGTGAGCGAAACGTCGATCGTGCGAATTGCCCCCCAATATCTCACCATCTGTCCCATTGCTAATCGTCCCATTGTCAGACCAAACCAATAGCCACTGACGCTATAGCCTGCGACCCAGGTGGGAATGTCTCGGCTGACGTGTTGAACGGTGTAAGCCCAACTGCCGATCGAAGCCTCTACCCCCGTGTAAATCAGCAGCATCAGAGCAGAGAGTAGCACGATCGGCATTCTTAGCGCACGACGTAGACTAGTTTTAGAATTGCTGGCAGCAACAGAAGAAGTCATCATCGGTTGATACTGGTGTAACACTGCCCAACTCATGCCAATGATTAACAAACTAACTAGAGATGCAATCACTAAATAAATCTGTCGCCACTGCAACCCCAATGCTAGAAGAGTCGTCGCGATCGTAGGCCCCAACAGCGCCCCAATGCCATAAAAAGCGTGGAGCATTCCCATTAAGTTAGCGTTGCGCTGATCGCTGGCGATATAGGTGTTGATACCTGCGTCGATCAGTCCGATTCCCAGTCCGAGAAGCAGTCCGACTGTGACCATGATGGGCCAATGAGTCGTAAAAGCGTAAAGGCTGAGGGCACTGGTGAGCGCGATCGCGGCCATCCAAATCATTTTCGCCAATCCCAATCGACTAGTCAGTAAACTGCTGGTCAAGGCGGCGGTTATGTAACCTGACATCTGACTGATAAAAAGCAGCGTTACGGTTGCGGGAGTTAGCTGATAAGTCGTGAGAATCGAGGGCAACAAAACGCCTAAGCCACCTTCTGCAATGCCGATCGCGATAAACGCATAAAACGAAAGGGCAACGCCAATCCAGGCAGGATAATTTGAACGAGATGCAGCCATGATCTTCTAGACAGAACTGACCTATCGTAAGGGTTTCTCAATGAGGCGCGTTCTATCATCAGGCAGAGAGGGGAAAGCCAGCCGCCAACAGCCACGCAAAAAACAACGCTGTGCCGATCGCATAGATCCACACGTCATTTAGTCGTCCGATTACGAAGGAAAATAATCCGAAGAATACGGGAAATAATGGCAGTAGAAGAAATATGAATCCTAGCTTTGGCAGAAATACGATCGCTAGCGTGAATCCTGCCACCAGAACCAAACTTTCGGTCAACCACCAGCCAACTCGTCCGATCGCGCTTCTCTGAGATTGAGCCATTCCCGATGCCAAAAACCAGGGAAAACAGGCCAACGCGATCGGCAACCAAACCGCCAACCGAGTCGGAATGAGCCACCATTGCAGCCAAACCACTTGAGCCATCGCCCCAAACGCCACCCAAAGTAGCCCAAACAGCGCAAAACCCAGACCTAGTGACCGTCCGCTCAAACGCGGCCACCGAAATAGAATCGCTAACCACACCAATCCGGCAATCAAAAACCAAACGCCAACGGCACCCCCCACCTGAACACCGCCCAAACTTTCTAAAGAGACGACGGGATCTAAAAGCTTCAATCCTAACGATGCCACGCCAGACGATGTAGCTAAACCGCCCCAGGTTTGCCACGGAGACAGCTTGAGATTGACCGTTTCTGACGCAAATTTAGAGGCAAGCAGTCCCAAAACAATCAGCCATCCGGTTAGATGGAGCGCGTACCAGATCATGCGGCGATCGACATAGCTACTCTCAATCTGTTGCCCAAAGGTCGCATCTAACCAGCGTAAGGCCGCCTGATGGCTGACGGCGTTAAACAAAATGGTGATGTGTTCGACATTGGGAATAGTGATCAGTTCTCGTGCTTTGCCTGCGGTAAATTGAGCGTTTTCGCCTCCGGCTGCTGTCAGCAATTTTTGGGTGTAGGGAGCTAATCGACCTTCCCAGGCTCCAATTTGCAGTTGCAGATTTTTGGGCGCGTTGGGGCTGACATTCTGAGCGGCAGGAGAAATGGCGATCGTCGCCGCAAACCGATTCACATCCTCAACGCCTGCTTGAATGACAACTGCACTGCCCATTGAGTGACCGAGTAGCGCCAGGCGATCGCGATTCACTTCAGGCTGTTCAATCAGCACATTGAGGGCAGTTTTCAGGTTTTGGGAGAGGTCAAATCTGGTGAGGGGGGCGGGGTTGGCTCCATGTCCATCAAAATCCCACAGCATTGTGGCGTAGCCTGCATGAGCGAGTACATGCCCATAGCTCAACATCAGTTGTTTTGACCCCGCAAACCCATGAGCAATCAAGACTCCTGGCGCTTGTGTCGCTTGTTTGGGTGCCATATAGATTAGAGGAACGCCATCCCGCTCTAAAGAACGAACGACTAACCCCGATCGCGCCTCAACAATGCCCCACCACGAAGACAGAATGAGGGCGATCGCCAACCCCAGCCAACCCCAGCGTTTTAACCAATTCATGAAGATTATTTGTGCAGTTGTTTTAGTTTAGCGAGTGATCAGCCGAGGACATTAGACCATCCCTCATCCCTCATCCCTCATCCCTCATCCCTCATCCCTCATCCCTCATCTTCCGTCGCTGTCGAGTGAGAATGCTCATCACTTCGCCAAACGAGGGTGCAGGGAGTAGAGGACTCCAGTCTGTGGCATTCGCAAATCGTCGAACGTGCAGGTTTTGGATCGTCTCAGTTACACCGTCAGAGGAACCGATGATCAACACGCGCAACACTTCAAAATCATCAGCGTGAGGAATCGCGACATCAGGTAAGAGATCCTGAAGTGGAACACGAAGCGAAGTAATGGTGAAACGGGGAATGGAATCGGGAAGGAATCGGCGTTGAATCAATTCTAGGAATGCGTAGGCAAAATCGCACAGCCAAAAGCCAGCGTTTAAAAGACGCTCTGCCATGATAGATACTCCAAAATTTAGGTCTCCGAAGAAACCCAAAAAACTAGCCGCCCCAGAGAGCAGAGCAAGTCGGAGCGGCCAAAGGAGTGATAAAATTCTCCATTAGCCCTCTTGACTGGTACGCACAGTCTTGCGGGTTAGCTGCCCTTCGTTGCTCTTAACAACTTGGGGCGGCGACAGACTAGGTTTTTTGGGCAGCCAGACAACTTTCCTGTGACGAAAAGATGTCCTTGATTTGAGAGAATATCTGGAATTTTGACTCACGTCAAGTAAATATTGCAGGGCGTTGTTGAGCGACTGGATCGAATGCCGATCGGTTTAGAATTGTGAATTAAATAAAATCGGGCGCTGCTGATCGGAGGGATGAATCTGTGAGAAGTGTCCAGCTTTTCGCCCCCTAAATCCCCCAATTTTGGGGGACTTTGAACCTTGGGTTTCCCGCCGCTTTGGGGCAATTCATCCCCTGATTCAGCAACGCCTAAAATCGTTGTCTAAATATCACAAATATCGATGTTATTTAATTCTCGATTCTTAATGTCTAGCTTGCATCGTACGATCGCTTCCACCAAACAATTCACATCTCTTAACCTCTAAAACGATCGCTCGTCATACAATTTTGTACCATACAGATTTGTACCCTAAAGAAAACGCGATTGTGAGGAACCACTCATGCCTTTAGATCTCTATCAACTGGATGCTATTACCGATTTTGATGAAGCGATCGATCGCCTTGATGACTACGTTGCAACACTGGTTGAGGAGCTGGTTGAATCACCAGAAGGCAAGGCGTATCTCAAAGCTCATCCTGACGTGGAATCCTTTGGGGGTTGGATTCATCAACTGCTTTACTTTGGGTATTCCTATCGATCGGTGACATTGCCACACTTCAAAAAGAGCGATGTCGAGGTCATTCTCACAGAGTTATTTCCGGCTAAGGTGACATTGCTTAATCCCGATGAGGCAGATACAGCAATTCCAGAATTGACGGCTTTTTGGCAGTTTCTCAAGCGACAATACAAGCACGCGAATGCAACTAAAATTCTTACTTTTCTTAAAAAAATTCAGCCTGAGTTTAAAGCATTAATGACTGACTCCAATAACTTTGGTATGGCAAAATCCATCTTTATGTCAGGCATTGAGTCAGGATTTGATATGACGACTCAGGAAGGATTGCAGGCGTTTCAAGAACAACATAACCAAAAGATTCGAGAAGCAACCACGCCGCCTGGGTTTGGTAAAGTGCTGAAGAACTTAAACCCCGGTGAGAATACAACTTCAACACAACAACAGCTACATGATCTGCTGAATACAATGGCGAGTGTCATGCTGTCTCAAGAGGGTGATCTGTTTGAACCTGCAAGGAGTCGCCCCAACGATTCTGACCGCCCCAACCTAGAATCTTCAGGCGATACCTTTAATCGGGGACTCCAAACATCAATGTGGGAAGCCACTGCCTCTGAATTACCGCCCTTGTCCGAGGAAGCGATCGCACTTCTCAAACAACAATCGATCACCGAAACAACACCGGGAACGATCGTGCGCGACTTCCAAACTTTCATAGAGTTTATCGGCGATGGAATTCCTGTCAGTGGAACACATCATTTGATTTCAACAGTCAAAGCTTTAGCAGATCTCAATCAACGTCTGAGTGATCCGATCGCAATTGATCTTCAGCGTCCTCAACAAAAATCTTATCCGCCGATCAATGCACTCTATCTGCTATTACGCACGACTGGATTAGGGCAAGTAGTCGGTCGTGGTAAGAAACACTTTCTCGTGATCGATCCTGAGTTATTGCAGTCCTGGAATAGTCTAAATTTGACAGAACGCTATTTCACTTTGTTAGAAGCCTGGTTAATTCGATCAAGTTCAGAAACGCTAGGAGATGAGCGAAGCTACATCAATGAAGGAACGCAATGTGTTCAAGACTGGCGGTTCATTTCTCAAGAGAAACACTTTAGTCGCTATGCCGATCAGCAGACATTAAATTATCATCCCGGCTATCACAATCTGGCACTGCTTAAGCTATTCGGCATGATGGAGATCGACTCTGACAAGCCGGAAACCGGGAAAGGTTGGCGAATTAAGCGCATTCAAAAGACGGCGATCGGCAATGCTTTGATGCAGGTCATTGTGCCTTTCTACCTCGAAAGTGGTCTGATGTGGGAGTCGGAAATCAACCCAACGCTGCCCTTTGGCGAACTGCAACCTGTCCTGCAACCTTACTTTCCAGAATGGCAAAACAATCTAGCAAGGCTCACTCGCAAAAGGCGATCGGGCGTGTTTGTCTTTAAGGTATCTCTGGGCAAAATCTGGCGCAGGCTGGCGATTTCGAGTGATTTAGTGCTGAGTGATCTAAGCAGTTTGATTTTAGAATCGGTGGGCTTTGATGAGGATCATTTGGATATGTATCAATACAAAAATCAGGTGGGTCGATCGGTAAAAATTTCTCATCCCTATGTCGAGGAGTCTCCTTCGACTGATGACGTGCGGGTGGGCGAGTTGCCGATCGCTGAGGGAACGTCAATGCTGTATGTCTTTGATTTTGGCGACTGGTGGGAGTTTGATGTGCAGTTAGAAAAAGTTGAGGGTGACGATCGACAAGGCTACAGTGCGATTCTCGAAAGTCACGGTGCCGCGCCCAAGCAATATCCCGATTGGGACGAAGAAGCCTAAAAGTCGGTTTGATGAAGGGGGTTCTCTGCGCTGTTTGGCGCTTCTGTCCCCCAACTCTACAATTCCGGGGGACTTTGAAGATAAGCGTTTCGGAGGTTCTGCACCTTGAGGAAGTCAGCAAGGAGCGTATTTCATCAAATGCCGTCAACAAGAGCGCCCCCGCAGACCATACGACTTAAACCGTGAGATATTGGTGAACTAGCGCATCTGTCAATTGAGAAGTCTCGCCCTTAGCCACGATCGCGCCCTTTTCCATAATGAAAAACTTTTGAGCGAGTTGCCGAGCGAAATCAATTTTTTGTTCGACGACGACGACGGTGATGCCTTTTTCGCGGTTGATGCGTTTGAGCGTCTCCTCAATTTCTTGCACGATCGACGGTTGAATGCCTTCGGTCGGCTCGTCTAACAGCATAATTTTGGGATTGCTCATCAAACCACGCGCGATCGCCAGTTGTTGTTGTTGTCCGCCGCTGAGTAGTCCCCCCTGACGATTGAGATGCTGCTTGAGCATCGGAAAAAACTCGAAGATCTCATCGGGAATTTTGCGAAGCTTCTTTTTGGCAGCAGACATCCCTAGCTTGAGATTGTCTAACACCGACAGATACGGGATAATTTCTCGCCCCTGGGGAATGTATGAAATACCATAGCGGGCCCGTTTGAAGGTGGACACTTTGGTAATCTCGTCTGCATCAAAAACAATGCTCCCCGACAGAACTTTATTCAACCCAATGACACTTCTCAGTAAGGTGGTTTTGCCCACTCCGTTGCGACCGAGAATGCAAGCAATTTCACCTTGTTCGACGGTCATATTGACCCCAAATAAGACGGGAGTCTGGTCATAGGAGACGGTGACATCCGCGAGTTCAAGCAGCATTGTCGATTTGTTCACGACCTAGATATACCTCAATGACTTTTGCGTTTGACTGAATTTCTTGAACTGATCCTTCGGCTAACTTTTCGCCCTGGTGCAATACAACAATTCGTTGAGCAATTTGTTTGACAAACTCCATGTCATGCTCGATCACGACAACCGAATGAGTTTGAGCAATAATCTTGATAATCTCGCCTGTGGCATAAGTTTCGTCAGCGGTCATGCCAGCCGTAGGCTCGTCAAGTAGGACAACAGTCGGATCTTGGGCCATGACCATGCCAATCTCGACCCATTGTTTTTGCCCGTGGGAGAGCGAAGAAACTTTGGCAAACCCTTTGTCGAGTAGTCCGATGCGATCGAGCACCTGTTCAATCTTTTCTTTCTTAGCGCGGGTCAGCTTCGATCGAATTGCCGCAAATACGCCATGTGAGCCTTTGAGCGCCAAAAGAAGATTCTCAAACACCGATAGCTCATTGTAGACATTGGGGTTTTGAAACTTACGCCCAATTCCCATCCGAGCGACGTCATAGGGATTGTAGTTTGTAATGTCTCGCCCGTGATAGTAGACGTGACCTGACGCAACGGGAGACTTGCCCACGATCGCATCCAGTAGCGTACTCTTCCCGGCTCCGTTGGGGCCGATAATCGTGACAATCTCTTGATCTCCGACCTCCAAATCAATGCCTTTGAGCGCTTTGAAGCCTGAAAACACAACTTTGAGATCTTTGACCGCCAAAACAGGTTCGCCAGAATCCAGGGTTGTGGAACTCGAAATCGAGGAGGCTGCTTGCATCGCGTGTATTCCTTAATTGCTATGTGAGTGAGAAACCGCTTACCGTTTGTTGTGTCCGCGAAGCTTATCCACAAATCCCATCAATGGCGTGTACCAATCGAATAAGCTGGCTCGTACAAACCCCGCAGTAGAACGCGAACCCATCAAACTAGTCATTCGGTTAGCTTCGGTAAAGCGAAACTTTTTGGGAAGCAAACTCATCAAACCATCGGGTAAAAACAGCACCACCAGCAAGAGAATGATGCCGACAATTAACTGCCAATCTTGAGTAATGCGATCGACCGAGTTTTGTAACTGTCCCAGCAAAATGGCCGCAATCACCGGCCCAAACAGCGTTCCACGTCCACCCACTGCCACCCAAATTACAACCTGAGTCCCAAACGCAACCGCCAGATAGACCGGAGAAATGAACTTGTTGAGCGGCACAAACAATCCGCCTGTGATGCCTGCGATCCCCGCTGAGAGCGTCCAGATAAAGATCTTAAAGCTGGCAACGTCATAGCCTAAGTAGGAAATCCGCTTCTCGTTTTCTTTGATCGATCGCAGAATCAGACCGAAGTTCGATTGAGTTAACCACCAGCTTCCAGCAATCACAAAGGCGGCAAAAAATAGAATCATGTAGTACAGTCCCAGCGGCGGCACGACGATCCCAAACAAGCTTAACTTTGAGACATCTGTGATCCCGTTCGTTCCCCCGGTGTAGGCTTGTTGGCTGACAAAGAACGTCGTCAGGGCCGAAGAAATCGCCAGGGTAATAATCGTGATGTATACCCCACTGACTTTAGAGCGAAAGATAAACCAACCAATGATGTAGGCAAATCCCGCAGGGACGGCCACCATTGCGATCGCTGCGATCGGAAAGAACTGTAGCGGTGCAATAAACCAGGGCAGCTCCTTGAGTCCATTCCACACCATAAAGTCAGGCAGGGTGCCCCCGTAAGTGTTGGCGGCGGCTGACAAATTGAGCTTGAGGTAATACGCCATCGCATAGCCGCCCAGGGTAAAGAACACCCCATGAGCAAAGCTGAGAATTCCAGTGAATCCCCAGACCAGATCAAGCGAAACCCCCAACGTACCAAACAATAGCAGTTTCGCCATCAAGTTCGTTTGAAAGCCACCCGCAACAAGCGGGAAAATGCACAAAATGAGCAGCAGAACGCCACTCGTCACAATCAACTTAGTTGGAACATTTGTAGCTTGTCGAATTCGCCCAATTACTTCTGTCATTGCTATTAGCTCCGCTTCTGAACCGTAAACAGACCTTCTGGGCGATAGCGAATCAGCACAATCACAGCAGCTAACACAATGACTCTGGCAGAGGGATCATTGAGCAAGTAAGCGATCGCTGCATTCGATTGCCCAATCAAAAACGCACCCGCCAGTACGCCCACTAACTTATCTACGCCTCCCGTCACCACCGTCATCCAGGCATCTACGAGATAATCCTGTCCCATTGGGGGAGCCACACTCTTGAGCGAAGAAATCACCGTTCCGGCAACACCCGCCAGCCCACATCCATAAGCAAAAGTGGCCATATCAACCAAACTGGTATTTACGCCCAGACACTTGGCCATTTCTCGGTTTTGAGTCACAGCCCGGACTTCTCGACCCAGTGAGGTGCCATAGAGCAAGTAAGCCGTCAGCGCCAACAACAATAGCGCCATAAAGACAATAAACAGCCGATAGACCGAAATCTGAATCGCCTGGCCGCCTACTTCAAAGGGTGTCCAATTGCCGCGAATGTAAGGAGGGGCTTTGACGTACTTTAACTGAGCCGTAAAGATCAGTTTGACCACGCCCTGAAGGACAATACTCAAGCCCCAGGTGGCTAACAGCGTTTCGAGGGGTCGCCCATACAGTCGGCGAATGATGGTTAATTCTACGATCGCCCCCACCAGTGCTGTAAATAAAAACGAGAATGGGATCGTCAACAGCAAATCCATCTTGAAGTTACTCTGAAGCACAAAGGTTGCGTATGCGCCCAGCATAATGAATTCACCATGAGCGAGATTGATAATCCGCATCACACCGAATGTAATCGCCAGCCCCAACCCCGTCAGTAACAGAATCCCGACGATCCCCAATCCGTTGAGCAGTTGGTTGGTAAAGGCGATCGCATCAAACCCTTTATCTGTGGGAGTTGACTGTGCTAGATAGCGTGTTGCGTCCGCGATCGCAGACATCGTGTCTAATATCAGAGTGTTCATATCCCCTCGAATACAAATCGATCAAAATTTAGACTCCCCAACTTCAAGTCGAAATCGGAGAGTCGGGTCAGCCTACACTTTTAGAAGCTCGACTGGCAGATCTTTGTTGGTTTCAACGATCGGGTTGCCGCGCTCATCCGGTGTTTTGTGAACACAAGTGCGACCTCTATAAAGCGCCTGACTCCAGGGAATCGGCTTCACGGCGGCCTGCGTTGCAAAGATGATCTCTGCCTGTCCGTCTGCCTTCCACTTACCAATCCGAGAGTAGAGGAACGTATGGTAGTTGTCAGGATCAACTTTCACAGTCCCTTGGGGCGCTTTGAAGACTTGTCCACGGGTCGCTTCTCGTAGGTTAGAAGTCGTGAGTTCTTTCCCTTCTTTGGCACATTTCTCCATTGCTTGCGCCATAAAAAAAGTTTGGAAGTAAGCCGCTTCCATGACTCCATTCGTCACCCGATCCTTGCCAAACTTCTCCTTAAACTGTTCCACAAACGCCTTGTTTTCGGGCGTGTCTACCGTTTGGAAGTAGTTAAAGCTGGTGTAGTGACCTTCCGCAAACTCTGGCCCCATTGCCTGAATTTCTTCCTCAGTCGTGGGATAAGCCATGATGGGAATGTCTTTGGAGGTGATTCCAGCATCCTTTAGCTGCTTGTAGAAAGCAGGGATACTGTCCCCTACTAGGTTGCTGAGAATGAAGTTAGGTTTCGCCTGCTTGATCTTGTTGATGATTGTAATGAACTCAGTCGTGCCCAGGGCTGCATATTCATCACCCACGACTTCGCCGCCCACTTTGACTAGCTCTGCTTTGGCGATCCGGTTACTTTCTTTGGGATAGATGTAGTCAGAGCCGATAAAGAAGCCTTTTTTGCCAAACGTCTTGGCGCAAAACGGAATGGAGTCCGTGATCTGTTGGTTAGGAGCCGCTCCAGTGTAGAAGACATTAGAACTACACTCGTTGCCTTCGTAATAGACCGGGTAGTAGAGCAGCTTGTCTTTTTCCTCAAACACAGGTAGCACCGATTTGCGGCTGGCAGAGGTATAGCACCCCAACACACAGGCAACCTTATCTTCATCAATCAGCCGCTTGGCCATCTGGTTGTACAAGTCCCAGTTAGAGTCTGGGTTGACTACTACCATGTCGATCTTTTTGCCATTGATGCCTTGTTTGCCTGACCACGGCCCTTTGCCTTCATTAATTTGCTCAACGGCTAAGAAGGTCGCATCCTGCAAAGATTTTTCGACGATCGCGATCGTGCCCGTTGTGGAGTAAAGCACCCCGACTTTGATGCCATCACCAGAGGGGGAAGTACCTGCTGCTGGGCTACTGGCGGTTGTCCCTGTGTCGCCTCCTCCACCACCAGAGCAAGCCGCAACAACCGTACTGCCGATCGCCAAAGAACCATATTGAATAAACCGACGACGGGTAATTCCGCCTAAAACAATCCGGGGTGTACGTGACTTCATTAATTGAAATTCTCCTTGTCTAACAAAACTCACACCAAAAGAAACCTTGCGATTTTGCGAAATGCTCCCTGAAAAATCAGTGTCCAATCATCCAGGGGCGGCTGCCAGCATGATGTTGAACCTGGGGCGCTTTGGGTTCTCGATCGCGCTTAACTAACTGTGGCTCCCGGCTTTCCTGCTTTAGTCGAAAGGTTCCAGAGAGAACGGCCGGGGGCGAAAAAATTCGTTTCCCTGGCGTGTCACAGTCTGGACAGGGGGCAGGATTGCTGGATTCGACGAGCGATCGCCACACGTCAAACAGACCACAATCATCACATCGAAACTCATAGAGAGGCATAGGCTCGTTACTCAGAAGTCAGCACATTCAAACAATAGACTGGTGAATGCCAGATAGCAACTCATTAGACCGGAAGAATGTTTTGATCGAAGATCGCAGTGGGAATCGCCAGAGTACAGCAAGCATTTGGAATATCTACAATCCCGCTTACTCGACCTTCAACAGGCGCACAGCTTAGAAGTAGATAAGCCTGCTCTCCGGTAAACCCAAACTTTTTGAGATACTCGATCGCATTCAAACAAGCTCGACGATAGGCAATATGCACATCCATAAAGTACTGTTTGCCCGAAAACTCATCGACTGAGATTCCTTCAAACACCAGGTACTCTGAGTAGTTTGGCTCAACTGGGCCCGGCTTAAAGATCGGATTCACCATCGCGTACTTTTCCATGCCGCCTTTGATGATGTCTACATGCAGATCAATAAAGCCAGACATCTCGATCGCGCCACAAAATGAGATCTCGCCATCTCCCTGTGAAAAGTGAATGTCACCCATTGATAGCTTTGCACCTTCCACATACACTGGGAAGTAAATGCGCGTGCCTCTCGACAAGTTTTTGATATCGCAGTTGCCGCCATGTTCTCGCGGAGGGACGGTACGGGCCGCTTCGGCTGCGACGCGATCGTACTCCGACTTGTCTAAGGTGCCTAAAATCGCGTTTGTCGGGTTGGGCAATGCTGCCAAAACAGGAACGCCATCCAGGTTGATCCCGGCTCCATAGGTGCGGCGATCGGGCTGGCTGGTCATCAGTTCGGTTTCTCGCTTGTTCCACTTGGCGAGTAGCTCATGAGAAGGGGCACAGCCAATCAGCCCAGGGTGAGTAATCCCCGCAAACTTAACCCCAGGAATGTGGCGAGACGTGGTGTAAATTCCTTGAAAGTCCCAGATTGCCTTGGCGGGAGCCGGGAAATGATCGGTTAAGAAGCCGCCGCCATTCTTCTGGTCAAAGATGCCCGTAAAGCCCCATTCATCTCCTTGCAGAGCGCCAATGTCTACGAGATCGACCACTAAAATATCTCCTGGTTCAGCCCCGTTGACCCAAATTGGCCCACTCAACACATGCACCACGGTCAAATCAACATCTCGAACATCGTCGGGACTATCGTTGTCTTTGATTTGTCCATCTGTCCAGTCTTTGCATTCAATCCGAAATACATCGCCTGGATTGACCGAAACAACGGCTGGAATGTCTGGATGCCAGCGATTGTGTCCCGGTAGATCTTGCTGATCCATCGGCTTGGTCAGGTCAACTTTGAACAGCGTTTTAGGCATTAGCCTCTCCTCAATTTTAGAAGCGTCTACGGTAATGAGAAAACTCCAAATTTACTAGACGGTAAATGGGCGACCTCTCTCACGAATTTGCCCTTATGTCTAGTCAAATGATTGATGATTAGAGTAACTTGAAACGGATCAACAAGTCGCAAAATGCGTCGCAAAATACACAGTGAAACTTTGAATCTGAGGAAGGGTGACACTTACCTGAGTGTGGGTCAGCGGTTAAAACCTTTAAAAACTCGTACTCTGCCATCCAATACCAGTTTTGACCCTAAAAGTGCCATTTGCTAAGGAACGATTTATGCTTACTGTGCTGCATTCGCTAATTGCTTGATCTCTCAAGATTCTAGAGATAGAAGAACTAGAGTTTTGTGCTCAAGTATACAGTTCATTATAAATTAGTTGACTTTAATGGAGTGAATGATTAAGCGATTAATTACTAAGCAACAGCAAGGCTACTCAAGGGTTTGACTTTGCACTCGCACAATGAGGTTCAGCGTTTCACTGGATGTCTCCACTACTTCAGGCAGGTTGTCTTTTATCACAGTAGGGGGGCCGTCGCGCGATAAAGTTGCCCGGTTAGGCTAAGAATTGAATAGTATCTAGAAGCCTTAGAAGATAGTCAGATTTTGGAGCTTTTACCGACTAACTAAAGGCGGGAATGTTTAGAACAAAGCATATTACTAACTTATAAGAAACCTGTAAGAAACTTGTAAGAAATTGCTGCAAAAAGTTATGTAGTAAGCCTAATTCTACGCAATGTGCATTTGGGCGTTTTTGAGCTAATCTACTGGGAGCAATTCTGCAACCTCTCGTAGGTTCTAGCGGGCAAGTAGCGTTTTGAGCGCATTATCAATAAATTGAGTATCCACTAAATTTACACCGCCGCCTGCAAAGTGTCCCCACACTGACTTAATGGCGCAGAACTCGGCATTGGGCATAAACTTTACTTCATACTCATTATCTTCGGGCGGGAAGTAGAGATCCATCTCGGCAGGCATGACGATCGCTTTTGCCTTAATCGCTCCGAGTGCTTTCTCAAAGTCACCGTCAAAGCCAGGAGTATTGCCAATATTGCCGTTTTGCCAAGTCCACAGCATGGTCAGTAGATTATTGGCATCTTTTTTGAGAAAAAATCCTTCCCAAAATTCCACCAAAAAGTCTTCTAGCGACGAGTAGCCTTCTTGCAGATAGACCTTCTCGCGGTAAAACGCCTGAGATAGCCCCCAGCCTGCATAGACTCGTCCCACGGCTCGAAGTCCAGTTGTCGGTGGCTCATCATACCAACCGCCCTGATAGGCAGCGTCGGCTTGTAGGGCAGCCTTGACACCTTCTAGAAAAACAATATTGTGCAAACTCGTCTTTGCAGACCCGCAGAAGGGCAAAATTCGTTCAACCATCTCTGGATAGCTGACAGCCCACTGATAGGTTTGTCCTGCGCCCATCGACCAGCCGACAACCAGCGCAATCTTCTCAATGCCAAATTGTTTGGTGACTAGCTGATGTTGAGCGCGAACATTGTCGTAGAAGGTGACATTGGGAAATCGAGCTTTGTTGTAAGGCTGAGGCGTGTTGCTGGGCGAGGAAGATAGCCCGTTGCCAATCATGTTGGGAATGATGATGAAATACGTCTGAGGATCAAGCGCCATACCTTCCCCGATCAGCCATTCATTATCGTAGTGTTGACCAGAGTACCAGGTTGGGTAGACGATTACATTGCTTTTGTCAGCATTCAGAGTGCCATAGGTTTTGTAGGCAAGCTTTGCGTTTCTCAGCGTTGCCCCTTGCTGAAGCGAGAAGTTCCCTAACTCAAAGATTTCGTAGTCAGACATTTTGAGCAACTCCCATTCTAAAGAATTTGTCCTGCTGATTCACGAGCCTTTGAATTATGGAACTATTTGCGTTCTTCTAACGGTGTCTAAACATATCTAAAGTGCAATCTCGTACCTGTTCAGGTTCTAGAATGTTTCGTTGAGCAGATACTAGATTTCTTCGTCTCCAACCTTTTCTGAAAACGAAGAAATCTCACATTAGACTAGCCGCTGGTTGAAACGGGAACGGTCGCAGTCTGAGGCTTCTCGATCGACACCGTAGGAACCTTTTGAGTGGGTAGACCCTCGATCGGGCATTCTGCCGTACCCACAGTGGGACGAGTCAAGGCTTCTACTTTCTCCTTGGCCTTCTTGGGATCTAAAATCCATTCGCGATAGAACTCATACGGACATTCCGCCATACCCTCAGAGCCATCCCCAGAGTTAAGCATTCCGGTGTAGCCACGGTGCAACAGTTTGAACAGGTGGTTTTGAGACTGAGCATTCTTACGGAAGTCACGAATGGCAAACTTAGACAGCGCAGCGTACTGAATGCCATTTTCTTCTTCGCCACATTCGCCCAAAGTCCGCCCATCAAATCCAACCACGGCTGAGTGCCCAAAGTAGCTATAAACGCCATCAAATCCGGCAGCGTTAGCCACAGCCACATAGACATTGTTCATCCAGGCCATCGCCTTGGAAACCATGATTTGCTGTTCCTTGGCGGGATACATGTAGCCCTGGCAGCGAATAATCAACTCTGCACCCTTCATCACGCAATCACGCCAGATCTCAGCATAGTTGCCGTCATCACAAATGATCAGACTGATCTTCAAGCCTTTGGGCCCGTCTGAAACATAGGTGCAGTTGCCAGGATACCAGCCTTCGATCGGTGTCCAGGGCATGATCTTGCGGTACTTCTGAACAATCTCGCCTTGATCATTCATCAAAATCAGCGTGTTGTAGGGCACTTTGTTGGGGTGATCTTCGTGCCGTTCGCCTGTGAGTGAGAAAACTCCCCAGACTTTGTTTTTGATGCAGGCTTCTGCAAAAATTGCGGTTTCTTCACCAGGAATGCTGGCCGCATTTTCCATCATCTCTTTGGGGTCATACATGATCCCATGAGTGGAATATTCTGGGAAGATCACGAGATCCATTCCTGGTAATCCCACTTTCATCCCATCAATCATTGAAGCGATGTTTTTACAGTTTTCGATGACTTCTGCTTTGGTGTGCAGACGCGGCATTTTATAGTTAACGACTGCAACTCCAACTGCATCATCACTTGAAGAAATATCGCCGTGATAAGACATTCTGACCTCCAATCAATTTCCATTCAGAGTAGTAATCCGTGATCTGAAACTTAGAAGACTAATTAGATAATCTCCCTGCAATCACAAATTTTTGATCTCTAGCAATGCTGGCGATCGCGCTTTGTTAATCAATTTGTTAATCAATGCGATCAATTCGGTGTCACCAATCCATTCATTTCTAATCGGTTCTTGATGACATGCAAGCCATCATAGAGAATGGGACAGATGAATTTTGTATCTGGTTTTACAGTTAATAGTTAATCTCTTAACTATTTTCAGATAGTACAGATTTTTTGACTTATTGGCATAATTCGTCCATAAAATCAACAGTGTGAGGCTGTTTCAGCAATAAAAAAGTTACCGATTTGCCGATTCTTCGCCCAGGATGGTCAGAAATTTTCGTGCCAGTTCGATAAACTTTTGCCGCTCTGCCTGGTCTAGGGTGTCGAGCAGTTTGGAGAGTTGGTAGTGATCTTGGGGCGCAATCCAGTCTAAAAATTGTTGTCCTTTAGCAGTCAGCCTGACCCTGAGCGCCCGACGATCGGAGGGGTGATCATCTCGTTCAACATAGGCTTCTTGCTCCAATCCATCTAGTAGCCCTGTCATCGCCGCCCGTGACACACCACAGTGTTTGGCTAACAGCGAGGGACTCGCGCACAAGTCAGGCTCACCACTGAGATACATCAAAATCGAAAGCTTGGTTTGTGAAAGCCCCAGTTTTGCAGAATGTTCGTCAGTGAGCCGCAGCACAATTCTGGCGATCTGAGTAATCATCGACACTGTAGATAGCGCCCCTGTGTTTGGGTAGTGCAAAATGTCGTGAGTTACTTCCGTCACCAGTTGGCCCAGCGTTTCGATTTTTTCTCGGTGAGGCGAGTTCTTCGAGCTACTTGCAAGGGGTTGCTGATTAGCCTGTAGTTGGTGTAGCGATCGTTCAAGTTGTCCGACTTTTTCGCGCTCTTGCAGTTCACTCGATCGCAGCGCCGCTTCGACTCGCTGATACTCGATGAGATCGAGTTGGAGACGTTGGCCCATTTCTAACATCTGCATCAGGGTTGAGAAAGCTCTCAGGGCAGTCACTACGGTGATCAGCAGCTTTTTGGACGTTAATTCAGTTTTGAGCTTGTAATCATCAATTTCATAATTAACGGCGACAAAGGTTTCGGGAGCCTGACCAGGTTGCCCCGTTCGCAAAATAATTCGCACCGGTCGATTGCCCAACTCTTCGCGGACATACTGCACCACCTGCAATCCAGCATTCTCAGTTTCCATCACTACATCCAAAAAAATGATGGCGATATCGGGGTGCGATCGCATCAACTGTTTGGCTTCTTGAGCCGAATAAGCGCTAATAAACGTGAGGGATTTATTCTCAAAGGTCACATCACTGAGCACTAGCTTTGTGACTTCATGGACTTCAGCTTCATCATCCACAATCAAAATTTTCCAGCTTTTCTCAAGCGGGTTAGTCTCCGTTTCTTCGGCAAACAAAATTTCTTCGTCTGCTTGGGCAAAAATCAGTTCGTCGCTTTGAGAATTAGGAGCTTGAGCGTTGTTTGACATGGACGAGCCTTCTGTAAATCTGCTAGATATTTGAGGACGGCTGTTTGCTTTAGTTAATGTCAATTTGATGACGTTTTTTCGCTTCACTGCTGAGTTCTTCTGCCTCCCAACCCCTCATTCTGAGGACTTTAAGACAAGCGTTCCGGCTTACGAGCATTGGTAGCACGATCGCTAATATCATGGTTCAACGGTTTTAAGGTTTTGGTAGCTTAATGATGAATTTTGCTCCCATAGAAGGTCGGCTCTCACACTGAATTTTTCCACCCAGCTTTTGAGTTACCAGGTTGTAGACAATATGTAATCCCAACCCACTGCCTCCCTGACCGCGTTTTGTGGTGAAAAAGGGTTCAAAGATTTTGCTCAAGTTTTCTAAGGGAATTCCTTGACCGTCATCAGCATACTCAAAAATGATCTGCTCCTCAATCTGCTCGAAGCGTAATGTAATATGTCCTTGTTCTCCGGGCGAGTAAGCGTGAAGTAGAGAATTCATCACCAGGTTAGTCACAATTTGCGAAAATGCCCCCGGATAGCTGTTGAGCGTGAGATGACGATCGCCCTGCACTTCAATTAGATGGGTCGTGGTTTTGACGATCGGACTAAGCTGTAATAAAACTTCTTCTAGATAAGCCCTAAAGTTAAACACCCGCCTCGACTCACTGGATTGATCCACCGCCACCTGCTTAAAACTCTGGATCAATTGCGCTGCTCGATTTAGATTGGTCAACGTCATTTGGCTACTTTGTTGCGCGAGCGCGAGAAACTTCTCTAAGTCCGATCGCTTCATCGTGTTGCGCCTAAAGGAATCTGAAAAAGCAGTCGTTTTCTCAACTAACAATGAGGCCGCCGTCACCCCGATGCCGATCGGCGTATTAATCTCATGAGCAATTCCGGCGACCAGTCCGCCCAGGGCCGCCATTTTCTCAGTCTGAATCAGTTGAGCTTCGGCCTGTTGCAAATTGTACAGGGTTTGTTCAAGCTGTTGGGCTTTTTCTTGAAGTTGGACTTCGGCTAACTGACGCTCTTCGATTTCTTGCTGCAATAAAAGATTTTGCTTGTCGAGTTCTTCTTGGGCAAGTTGCCGACTTTCTTGAGTCAAGACCAGCCACCAGGAGCCAATGCCAATCAGCACAAACAACACAGCCGACACCTCAATCAAGGTCGCAGTTAGCCGCTGGACAGTGAGCTTGTCTAAACCAGAGTTGCTCATCACCTGCTGATAATAGACCACACCCAACATGACTCCTAACAGCGTCGATAAAGAAAAAGACACCGCCAGATACTTCAGCAGCCTGACTTCTAGCTGTGGAGAAAGCTTGTCTCGCAAAAAGCTTCTGACGATCGGAGCCTCTAATTTCTTATCGGGAATCACCGTGGGTTTACAGGCATCGTGACAGCGCATATCAAGGCTGCAACACAAAGAGCAAATGGAGTCCTCATACACCGGACAAAACGCCATATCTTGAGGTTCATATTCCTGCTCACAGATGCAACAATCGATCGTGTGGGTGCAAGTTGAATAAGCATCTTCGCGAGCGATGTAGTACTTTCCTTGAGTGAGCAGCGCGATCGTCGGAGCCAGTACCATCGCCAATCCCAACGCAATAAATGACGCAAACGCCTTAGCAACTAAGCCAAACATTCCTACAAAAGCAGCCATTGAGACGATCGACGCAATCAAAACCGAGCCACACCCGACGGGATTAAAGTTGTAGAGATGCGCCCGCTTAAACTCAATATAAGAAGGACTCAGACCCAAGGGCTTATTGATCACCAGATCAGCCACCAATGCCCCTACCCAAGCGATCGCGACATTCGAGTACAGTCCCAGCACCGCTTCCAAGGTTGAGAAAACGCCTAGCTCCATTAATAGTAGAGCGATCGCGACATTAAAAAAAAGCCAAACAACGCGCCCTGGGTGACTGTGGGTGAGCCGAGAGAAAAAGTTTGACCAGGCCAGCGATCCCGCATAAGCATTCGTGACATTGATCTTGATCTGAGACAAAATTACGAAAAAAATCGTGACGGCCAAAGCAA
This sequence comes from Phormidesmis sp. 146-12, assembly GCF_052939495.1. NCBI lineage: Bacteria > Bacillati > Cyanobacteriota > Cyanophyceae > Leptolyngbyales > Leptolyngbyaceae > Phormidesmis > Phormidesmis sp. 146-12. Next base: position 20,667 of record NZ_JBJPHS010000003.1, read on the forward strand.
CCTCTGGATTTGAGAAGACCGACTCAAACGCGACTGAATACATCTGAGTGGGCTGTTTGGCTTGAACAAAACTCACCCCATGTCCGATCGCCAACGCTGCTAAAAACGCCCCACCTAACTGCTTTGCACAGCCCAAAAAGATCCAGCCCGGCCCCGCCAAGACCACCGCTAACCACCACTGACCGCGATTATTTTCTTGTTTGTCGGGCAAAAATCGTAAGTAATCTACCTGCTCGCCAATTTGCACAATCAAAGAAAAACAAACCGTTGCCGCAGTGCCAAACAAAAGCGGATCAAACGCCGCCCCACTGCTCGACTGTCCCGCAAAACGCATCCAACTAGACAGCGCATCCGGCTGTTTGTAGAGAATGCATCCATAAGGTAACAGGATCAGCGTCAACCAGAGTGGCTGAGTCCAGAGATGCAATTGATTAATGACAGTCACCCCAAAAAAGACCAGGGGAATAATCGCTAAAGAACAAACGACATAGCCGATCGCCAACGGCAGATGAAAATATAGCTCCAAGGCCTGGGCCATGATCACCGCCTCGATCGCAAAGAAGATAAACGTAAACGAGGCATAGATTAAGGAAGTAATCGTCGAGCCAATATAACCAAAGCCCGCCCCCCGCGTCAGCAGATCCATATCAATATTGTATTTGGCCGCATAGTAGGCGATCGGCAACCCCGTCAAAAAGATGATCAGCCCAACCGCCATAATCGCCCAAACAGAATTGGCAAACCCATAGTTAATCGAGAGAGAACCGCCGATCGCTTCTAGGGCTAAAAATGACAGCCCTCCCGTTGCGGTATTAGTCACGAGCCACTCTGACCACTTTCTAAAAGATTTGGGAGCAAACCGGAGCGCATAATCTTCTAGCGTTTCTGCGGCGACCCAAGCATTGTAGTCACGCCTGTCTTTAACAATCTTGAAGCTGGGATGGATTGGCATAAGACTGAGTTCTCGGTCACGCTGGGATAGTAGGGCTTCAACCGTAGTTCTTCAACCGTAGGGCTTCAACAGAGAGCGATCGTGGATGCATCACTTTAACTTTAATCAAACGTGAATTCGATGACTTTCGCTGCGATTATTAATTCAGGCAGCCTCCTAAATCTCCGCTAAATAAAAGCCATTGAACTAGAAATCTGGTCTGAAAGTCCCCTAAAGTTGGCGTTAATCAAGATCAAGGGTTGCAAACTCTGGTTCTAGCTGATCATATAGCCGTTGATATCGCTCAAATAATTTGTGATAGCGCTGAGTCTGCTGTAAGTTTGGAGAATGTCGATCGCGAATCCGAATCATTGATCGCACCGCTTCTAATTGGCTAATCTCCTCTACAGCATACATCGCTAAGACGGCTGCCCCAAATCCGCTCGCCTCATAGACTTCTGGGGTCAAAACGTCGAGACCAAACAGGTCAGCCATCATCTGTCGCCAAGCTTGCGATCGCGCAAAGCCGCCCGATGCTAATATCGTTTGACTTGTCTCGGTGAGGTCACTCAAAACAGTCGTAATACTATAAGCTGCAAACAAGATGCCTTCTAGGACAGCCCGGACAAAATGCGATCGCTCATGGTGTAAGGCGACTCCAAAAAAGACCCCTCGTGCTTCTGCGTTCCAGTAGGGCGCACGCTCGCCAGAGAGAAAGGGCAGAAATAGGAGTCCGTCGGCTCCCGCAGGCACCGTCTCAGCTAACTGGATCAACAGATCATAAGCATCTTGATGGTGTTGGGTAGCTTGTGCGATTTCAGGTTGTCCAAAGCGATCGCGAAACCATCGAAGTACAATTCCCCCATTGTTAGAAGGGCCGCCGACAACCCAATGCTGATCGGTCAGAGCATAGCAAAACGTTCGTCCTTGCTGGTCGGTGATGGGTTGAGAAACTACTTTTCGCACAGCGCTACTTGTCCCGATCGTAATGGCAAGCTGATTGGCTGAGATCGCGCCGACTCCCAGATTTGCTAATACGCCATCACTCGCGCCGATGACAACAGGTGTATTAGAATCTAGCCCCATCATTTCAGCAAAGTGAGGTTTAATCCCCTGCAATCGATGAGTTGTAGGAACTAACTCGCTCAGTTGACCAATTTGAATTTGAGCAAGTTCTAAAGCTTCTGTATCCCAGGTTAGTGTCTTGAGATTAAACAACCCCGTAGCAGACGCGATCGAATAATCCACTACATATTGCTCAAACCATTGATATAAAACATACTCTTTGATTGAGATAAACTTGACTGCTTTGTGAAACAAGTCTGGCTCACAGTCTCGCATCCAGATTAACTTGGTCAAAGGTGACATTGGATGAAGTGGCGTTCCTGTTTTTTGGTAGATCTGAAGTCCGATCGGACTTTGTTTTAACTGTTGAGCTTGAACAACACTGCGACTATCGGCCCAGGTAATACTCTGGCTGAGTGGCTGATGATCAGCGCTCATGACAATCAAACTATGCATCGCAGACCCCAATCCCACAGCAGCAATCTCTCGACTAGATAAATTAGTCTGCTGCATGACTGCTTGAATAGACTGCAACACAGCCAAAAAGATCACGTCTGGGTCTTGTTCGGCGAACCGAGGCTGCGGAGAGAGCAAAGGATAGTCTCGGCTAGCAAGACCTTTCATCTCACCAGTTGAAGAAACAACGATCGCTTTTGTACTGGTAGTTCCAATATCAACACCCATAAAGTAAGTCATTGTCCAACCCCTACTAAACAAAACCGCTAATCCTGAATGCCACACTACTTTAACTGTGGATAGTGCAGTTTTACGATTACTCAAAACGATTGCTCAAAACGATTACTCAAAAAGCAAAGGATGCATCAGTTCAAGACCAACACATCCTTTATTACACCACTTTGATCAATTAGAACACTACTGTTTGGGCTTAAAAGCCAGCACCGCTTCAAATTGGCTAGTTGTTTTATCCAGTTGAGTCGTTGTTCCACCGATGCTCTTGATCGAATTTAGAATGGCAGTCGTCTCTGGCTTCATCGTCGAAGTTTGAGAAAGCTGCGTAGCTTTATTAACTAGAGCCATTGTTTTCTCCACATCCATGTAAAAGTAACCGATGTTTTGCTTGGGTAGAGAAGCTGTCACCGCTTTAAAGCTATCGCTGGCTTCTAGGGAAGGACTGGGCTGACTCGACAGGGTAGTGACCAGATCGCCTGTTGCAATAAAAACGGTGTTGTCGTCTAGCCAACCATGACCAAGTATCGTGCCCTGGGGCGCTTTCCATTCAGTGACTTTTTTGCCATTCACGTCTCGTTGAGCGACATTTAGAAATTGACGCTTGGCGATCGTATCCAGCTTACCCAACGTTGTTTCAGCCGTTTTACGATCGCTCGTCTTAAACACCATGACCTGGCCAAATCCCAGTTGGGCCATCATGCCTTGATTGACAGGAGCCATTGCGATCGCAAACTCATCATTCATCCAGCCAAAAATGTCTTTGTCCAGATCAAGACCAATCATTTGACTGTTGCCCCGCATTGCGTCTATTACTTTCTGGCTGTCTGGGTTGTCTTTAGTTTGAGCCACAAACTGACTCCAATAGCCGCTAATATTGGCACCAGAGATGAGCGCAAACGTATCGGCTGGAAACTGACCCACGACCTTGCCCGGAGAGGGCTTAAATTCGATCGCCATTTTTGGATCGACCGTGACCCCTCCCTTAAAGCGCAGCCCCATATCATCTACGCTAACGTTGCCAGCCATCGATTTAACTTGTTTGAGCGATTCCAGAGTAGAGGCACTCATCTGAGTACTAGAATTGCTAGTCATCGCTTGTACCATTGCTGCATAATCCGGGATGTAAAAGCGAGCAAGTACAGCTTCTCCACTACTCTGAGCCAAGAGCGACGCAGCTTCTGGTTTAGTCGCAAAAGAGGCGCTACCCTGAGCAGACTCGATCGCCTGTTCGATCGAAGGCTTACTCGACGAGACGATGAGGTATGAGTTGTTAAGAACTGCTGCGTAGCCGGGTTTTTTGCCTTTTTCACTGACAAATTCGCTAACATTGACTCCTTTGTAATCAGTTTCGACGCTCTTAACCTTTGAGTCGCTTTTGAGCTTGTTGGCAAAGTTGAGGGCACTCACTTTATCTTTGATTGCGATCGCGACTACCATATTTGCCTCTTTGGTGCTCGCCCCCGGCATCATCGCAACCATCATGTTGCCCATCCACGGTTTGAGGTCTTTGTCTACGTCCGTATTAGACTGAGTGAGCATTTTTTGCCGAAATTCTTGAAAGCTTTTCTCAAACGCCTGTTGAGCCTCTGGGGTGCCAAACTGCTTGAGCTTTGCCCAATTTTGTTCATCAGTGGAGATAAAAGCCGCCGCATACGCTTCATCAGGAATGACTTTGGCAATTGCGATCGGGGTTGCACTATCTCCCGATGCTTTATTAAAGTAAAAATATCCGGCTACCCCTCCAACCACAGCAGTCGCCGCCACCGCAGGTAAAATCAGCTTCTTTATCGCCATGTTGTTTCCTCAACGTTCTAGATAGTATTACGGCTGGATTGAACTTCACCCTGACACTTGCCGAATTCGGACGGCTGAGTGATTAAGATTAATGCCGCTAGAGTTCCCTATGATTTTGGAGTTAGCACAGAGAGAAACGTTTCGGTATTGATTGATCAGGTGCAAAAGACACCGCAACAATTAACTTCTGTACTAAAAATCTGTACTAAAAGCGGTAGGTATTTCTTCTCTTTTTTATGGAGTTAGGGGAACTTTCAGAATCTCAACCTGTGAGCGAGAAACGTTTTAAGCCGTCGAGATTTGATGAGCGATGAATAACATCACTTTGCGATCGACGGAATCTAAAGCTAACCTTGTTTAAAGACTTTGCGAACTTTGAACGACAGGGGCACTTACTCAAGTATTGTATAGTACATTTGTACAGGTTCAACAAATAGCACTATGGCCTCTACACTCACTGTCTCCGGGAAAGTCATGGGAAAAACTCAACCCATCTTTTCTGACTGGAAACTAACCTTGCCTGAAGTTGAGGGCGCTCTCACCCTACGAAATTTGCTAACTCAAATCGTCTGCGCCGAAGTTGCTGGATTTGAAGCTCGTCAACGTCAGGGTCGCCTGATGCGGGTCGTCAGTCCGGGTCAGATTAGTCTGGGCGTTGAGCAGGGAAAAGTGGATTTGGGTGGCCGTGATCTAGAACAAACTGTGAATCTGGAACGATCGATCGAGACAGCCCTACAAGCGTTTACAGACGGATTGTATTTTGTGTTTCTCGACGAGCAGCAGCAAGAAAATCTAGAGGACGTGGTGAGATTGCAACCTGATTCGCAACTGTTGTTTTTACGGTTAGTTCCGCTAGTAGGCGGGTAGCGTTTAGAACGATCAAACCTGGAGGCACTTCAGTAGGGTGACGATCGCTCTATTTTGGGCTTAATTAGGGTGAATAACGGCGGGTCAAGAATTTGTTGAGGAATTAAAGAATGCTGAATCGCGAAGTTGCACAGGCTCAGTTACAAGCAGTTTATGTAGCAGATTGGCGATCGCAGCGTATTCAACAATTGAGTGATCTTGACGAACGGCTGCGATCGATAGGCTATGCCATTCTCGGTTATGGGTCTGACGGACAGCGATCGGACGACCATCAGTTCTATCAAGTTCGAGAACAATCGCGACGACAGTTAGATCAATTTACGCCCAGCGATCGTCTGCAAATTTTCAACATTCTCTTTCCCAGGTTTGGCTCGATCGTCGAATCTGCGTGGCAACTGATCGCACAATTACCTTATCGATCGGGCTACAGTCGGCGATCATTTCGCGCCCCAAACCATGCTGAATACAGTGCAGACAAGCGACAAAGTTGGTTGCAACAACTGATTGATGTTGTAGAAGGCCATGACCAGGATTTGGAGTGGTTTGCTGCCTGGGTGCCATACCTGGGCTACTATGCATCCGATGTGTTAGGAATTTTGTTTGCAGCCGCGATCGATCACACCGAAGGACAAGCCATTTTCGAGATTCTGACCGCTTCAGCCAGCGGCAATCACGACATCGGAGCAATGGGACGGCATGTGACTCGTGCGCTACTGGTTGCCAATCGAGCCGATGGCTGGGACTTTATCGAACGCTTACTCCTCGCCGCCCAACGACAAGAAGGCTTGCGACAAACCATTTTGGAGACGATCGACGAAGCTCACCCGATCGCCTTTCAGCGAATGTTGCGATTGATTCTGGAGCAAAATCTAATTCGGTTTAGCGCCACAATTCGCGCGGTGGATGTCTGGTTTGGGTTCGGTTTGGAGTCACTCAACGAAAAACTCGCCAAACAACTGATCGCCCAAGTGCTGGATCTGCTCGAAAGTTTGGATGCTCGATCTGCCGCCCTGGAAAGTGAAGACCCGCAGCTAGTTTGTTTAGCCCTGTGGTCAGCCGGATTTGGGGATGCCGTGGCTGCGATCGACCTTGCCGTACCGCTGCTCAACCATCCCCAAGCCACTCATCGATTTGTTGCGGTGCATTTTTTAGCTCAACTAGAGATCGCGCCAGCCAGAATGAGCCTATTGTCGGCGGTGAACGATCGTGATTTGCAGGTGGCGACAACTGTGGTGCAAGCGCTTTCTCACACGGGAGATACAGACATTCATCAGTCTGACTTGTTTGAGCGGTTAGAACAAGCCTTACCCAACTTTCCGATTAAGCCCAAAACGCAGTCGATCGTCTGGGAATGGGTGACGCTCGAATCCAGCCAAAATCTAGTCGCCTCAGCGCTGATCCAAAATTTGGGAACGCGATCGCCCAAGCGACTCATTGCTTATCTGCCACTGCTTGACACTTATGAACGAGCCAATGTTGCTGGATTGTTGGCTGAGGTCAAACCCTGGGACAGTGAAATTCGGGCGGCGCTGTTTGATCTGGTCGGGGATGCCAGCAGCTATGTGAGAGAACAGGTGATTCGGCTTCTACAAGCGTGCACGATCGTTCCCTTAGAAAGCACCCAGTTAGAACACCTGCTCACCCGTCAAGCCAGCGATCTGCGGCGAGGAATTTTGGGCTTGCTGTTGAGTCAATCGGATGAAGCGGCGATCGCCTCCGCAGAACGGTTACTCACTGCCAAACAAGCCCCTCAACGTCAAGCCGGACTCGAACTTCTGCGCGAACTGGTACAGCGAAATCGTCTGCTCGATCGCGCCCAAAGTTTGGCAACTGACTATCAGACCCGTCGATCGAAGCTCACGCTCACCGAAACGCAATTACTTACAGGCATTTTGCAATCCGAAACCGAAGCCACGCTGACAGACGCTTTGGGACTGGTGCAGCCTGCCGATTTGACAGCGATCGCGCCTCCCCAGGTGATGAAGCCTGTTGCGATCGCGACCCTCCCCGCTCTGAATTGTTTGCTGGCATTGGATGACCTGATCCACGAGCATCACCAAACACCCGTAAAAGTCGAGCAAGAAGAAGAACTCCTCGGCAACCTGAACTGGAACTTTCCCCGCTTCTATTCAAAGCTGTCGCGAGAGGAGAATCTGGAACGATTGCCATTGAGTGATGTTTGGCTTAACTGGTGGCGCGATCGGTCTGAGACGCTGCGCGATGCCGATGGGCTGGAGTTGATTCGAGCGATCGCCCCTCGATTTGACTACCGCTCAGATCCGTACACGTCAGAAGTCGCCAAGTTGAGTGATGAATCCAGCCTGGTGGATCGAGTTGTTGCTGACCTGCAAGCCCACACGGGACAAACTCCGCCATCACTACGATATCCGTCGCAAATCAATCTCATCATTGCATGGCTGCTTTATCTACATCCGCCGACTCAAGTCTTTGACTATTGCCTGGACGCGATCGCCACCCTGCTCGACACGATTCCCTTGACGCAACTGAAGAATGATCCCCAGTGGGAACACAGTTCAAGCTATTGGGGAGCCAAGCGACAGGTCAGCGATTTTATTGGCTACTGGATTAATTTCGCTCGACATTATCAATCTGATGGGGAGTCCGATCGCATTCGCTGGTGGCATCTAGTACGCTGGGTCGATCGCTTTTTGCCCAGTTACCAAGGAACCGTAACGCTGTGGGATGTATTCGACGCTTACCAGCTTGGCGGGGCAATAGAGGCGGATGTGATGTTTTACCTGTTGGGCGCTGAAGACCGTTCTACCGATGCCATTCAACAATCAGGCAATGCTGCCGAAGCAAAAGCCAATCTCAGAAAGTCGTTTCCGGCGCTGTCAGATCTGACTCGTCGCACTGTCATCGAAACCTACACCGCCCATCCTTTCTTATTGGAACTGGCCGATCGGGCCCGTCAGCGAATTCTAGCAATCGAACTCCAGCGCGGTGATTTGCCAACAGCCGCTTCTCAAGCAGCACGAGCGCTCAAGTCCGTTGTGGGAATGTCTACTGTCATCCAACTGATTCAAGCCTTCGATCGCAATAAGCTGGTACGCCACTACGCCTACAACAGTCTCAGCAAAGCCTCCGTGTTTAGTCATCTGATGCGAGTCAGCTTTCCGGCCCCAGATGACACCCCAGCCGAATTCTCTCAGCGCGTTCAATCCGCCCAAATCAAGCCAGAAAATCTAATCCAATTTGCCTTTTATGCGCCGCAGTGGGTTCACTATATCGAACACGCGATCGACTGTCCCGGATTTGCCGAAGCGGTCTGGTGGTTTCATGCCCACACCAAAGACAACGGTTGGAGCGTTGAGCCAGAAGTTCGCGAAACCTGGGTGGCCCAAATTAGCGAACGAACTCCGCTGTCGGCTCAAAGTCTAGTCGAGGGGGCGGTCGATGTCGAATGGTTTCATCGCCTCTACAAACTGCTCAAGTCCGATCGCTGGAACCAACTCTACGAAGCCGCCCAATATGCCTCAAGTGGAGCCGGACACCAGCGCGCCAAGCTGTTTGCAGATGCGATGTTGGGCAATCTAGAGTCCCAAACGCTACGCGATCGCATTACCACTAAGCGCCATCAGGATGCCGTCCGAGCGTTGGGATTGTTGCCGCTGCCAAAGGGGAAAAAGCGCGATCGTGAGATGCTCGATCGTTACCAACTGCTCCAAGAATTTCTGCGTACCAGCAAAAAGTTTGGCTCTCAGCGACAGGCCAGCGAAAAGTTAGCCGTCTCGATCGGACTCGAAAACCTGGCACGTACCGCAGGCTTTGTCGATCCCCAGCGACTCCAATGGGCTATGGAAGCGCAAGCGATCGCCGATCTCGTGGATCAAGCTCAAGTTGTGACGATCGATCAAGTCAGCGTCAGTCTCGCCATTACGGTTGAAGGTGCGCCAGAAATCACGGTGACGAAACAAGGAAAACCGCTTAAAGCCATTCCTGCCAAGCTCAAAAAACAGCCTGAAATTCAAGTCCTCACCGCTCGCAAGCAAGAAATCACCCAACAAGCTTCTCGGATTCGGATTTCGCTAGAGCAGGCGATGTGTCGAGGCGATCGCTTTACTGCAACAGAGTTAATTCAACTCGCAAAGCATCCGGTCTTATTCCCCCTGTTGAGTCAGCTTGTGTTGATGGGCGATGCTGAAATTGGCTATCTCGTCAATCAAGGAACCGCCCTGAAAAATCACAGTCAAATCGTCACCCCGATCGCCTCCACTCAGTTGAGAATTGCCCATCCCCATGATTTGTTAATGACTCAGGAATGGCATTTGTGGCAGCAAGATTGTTTTGGCAGCGATCGAGTGCAACCCTTCAAGCAAATCTTTCGAGAACTCTACGTTCCCACGACTGCCGAGCAGCCAGAATCGATGTCTCGTCGCTACGAAGGTCATCAAGTCAACCCAAAACAGGCGTTGGCGCTGTGGGGTCAGCGGGGCTGGATCGCGACTCCCGAAGTCGGCGTTCGACGGACATTTCACACTGAGGGACTGATTGCTGAAGTCGATTTTCTCAACGGATTTTACACGCCGCTAGAAGTCGAAGGATTGACGATCGAGGGCGTTCGATTTTACCGTCGCGACGAATGGAAGCCAATTGAGTTAACCGAAGTGCCGCCTCGTCTATTTAGCGAAGTGATGCGCGATCTTGATTTAGTCGTGAGTGTGGCCCATCAAGGCGGAGTCAATCCCGAAGCAACGGCCTCCACAGTTGAGATGCGATCGGCGTTAGTCCGCGAAACCTGTCGATTGTTAAAGCTTCACAATGTGCAACTCCAAAGCGCTCACGTCTTGATCGAGGGACAGTTGGGCAGCTACTCGGTGCATTTGGGCAGCGCAAACGTCCATCGTCAACCCGGCGGATCGCTCTGCATTGTACCCGTCCATTCTCAGCATCGCGGCAGGATCTTTTTGCCCTTCGTCGATCCCGATCCCAAAACGGCCGAAGTCGTCTCAAAAGTGCTGTTATTAGCGCGAGACAAAGAGATTCAAGACCCCACAATTTTAGAGCAGATTTTGTAAAGGACGTTGGACTGTAGACGGTGGACAAATCAGGGACTTTGAGCCAGAACTCTTGTCTTAAAGTCCCCCAGAATTGGGGGGTTGGGGGGTAGAAGACGCAGACAACGAAGCGAAAAAACTGGATCTAATTTACATGCAATTATGCGATCGTAAACAGTTCTTCTGCGGAGGAGGGATGAATCCCGATCGTACGATCGAAGTCTTGTTTTGTAATACCTTGCTGCATTGCTAATACAAATCCCTGAATGATCTCAGCAGCATTATCGCCAACGATGTGTAATCCAATCACTCGATCGTTCTCTTCATCGGTCACTAGCTTGATCAACATCTTGATATCTTGACCACTCAAACTGTGAAAGAGCGGCTTAAATTCTGTTTGATAGCAGCGAATTTTTCCTAATTTTTCTTGGGCTTGTGATTCGGTGAGTCCTATCGAAGCCGCTTCGGGACGCGCACAAATCGCTGACGGCACGCTGGCATAGTCTACTGTCCAGGAATAGTCGCCAAACTGAGTATCTGCAAAAGCGCGACCTTCTGAACGGGCAACAGGGGTGAGTTGTTTGCGATTGGTGCAGTCTCCCACGGCGAAGATGTGAGATTGACTGGTGCGGCTGTGAGCATCGACAGCGATCGCTTTTTGATCCATCTCCACATCCAGTTGCTCTAGTCCTAAATTCTCTAAATTGGCAGACCGCCCGATCGCACAGAGAACCGTATCGACCACGATCGTTTCACCATTAGAAAGCATTAAAGTCAGACCTTCATTAACTGGAGTGATTTTGTGGATCGTAGTATTGCAAAAATTGTGAATTCCGCGTTTTAACAAACCTTCTCGCACAGCTTGACTAACGGATTGATCAAATCCATGCAAAATGCAATCCTCTTTGTTCATTAAAAAAACTTCAGATCCAAATCCGCGCAGCACACTCGCAAATTCAACACCAATGTAGCCAGCCCCCAACATTGCAACTCGTTTGGGTAACTGCTTGAGGTTAAACATTTGGTCAGAAGTTAGCGCATGTTCAATACCCGGAATGTCCGGTTTGATTGGCTTTCCCCCTGTAGCAATGAGAATCTTGTTAGCTGTAACTTTCTGATCCGCGACTTCGATCGTGTGCAAGTCAAGCAGTTTCGCCCGACCTTGAAAAAGATTAACGTTGGCTTTGTGTAATGAGTTTTGATGGCTTTGTCGCAGACGATCGAGTTCTTGATTTCGGGCTGTCACAAAACGCTGCCAATCAAACAGAGGCGGCTCACCCTGCCACCCATAGCCTTTTGATGCCTCAAACCAGTCTGCAAAATCAGCCGCATAGACCATCAACTTTTTGGGAATGCAGCCAAGGTTTGCACAGGTGCCACCGAGATGATTCGCTTCAGCGATCGCGACGTTTGCGCCATATTTTGCGGCTCTTTTGGCAGCAGACAATCCTCCTGGCCCAGCCCCGATCACAAACAAATCATAGTCATACATGGTGCGATCGTCCTTTCACTAAATGGATGGCGGAGCGCAAAAACTTCAGCGTTTTAAAACAGCGAAGCGTGCAAAAGCCCTAAGTAATTGTCGTCTCAATTTATTCAGTCGCAAGGTCAAATCGCTACCGTCGCAAGACAGAGGTTACAGTTTGCATCCGCTTTTATTCTAGAAATGCAGTATGCAGGATCATCATGAGCGAAGAACTAAAGAAAGGCGATCGGGTCGAGTGGAACACTTCCCAAGGCACCACCGAAGGCACGATCAAAAAGAAATTAACTGAACCAACAGACTTTAAAGGACATCACTTCGACGCTTCAAAAGACAACCCCGAATACTTAGTCGAAAGTGCAAAGACGGGAAAAGAAGCGATTCATAAAGCGGATGCACTAAATAAAGTTGAGGAGTAGACATGGTTGAAGAAACAAAGACAATTGTTAATGAATTTCAGCAAGCTGTTAATATGACTGCTCGTGAGTTAGAGTCTTGGCTAAACACCGAAGAGTCTCGCAGTGTAGGACAAATTAAGGAAGGACACGAGGAATCGATCGGGCATGAATCCGGTCGTCATATTGTCGAACTTCTCCACAAAAAGCACTCTGAGTATAGCCAAGATGACTTATCTCAAATGCAGCGCGTCATCAGCTATGTACATCGTCACTCTGCTCAAAAGCCATCGGGTGATATTGAACATACTCGCTGGCGCTATTCGTTAATGAACTGGGGACATGACCCACTAAAAGCTAGATAAATTGGGCAGTGAGTGGATGATAACGCCTCAATTAGGATTGGTTTGCATTACCGCATCGCAGGCAGTCAGGTTTAAGACGGTGACGCGCAAACGGTTGTTGCAGTTCGAGCGCGCCGAGCAAGAAACCATGTTGCGAACCCTTTATGCCGAAAATTTGCGGCGACTTGGGCGGGCGATCGACTTTTGCGATGCGAATAACATTCGTCTCTATCGCATGGGTTCTGGGCTGTTTCCATTTGCAGATGACACGATCAGCGAAGCAATCTTGCCTGAATTTGCGGATGAGATGAAACAGGTCGGCGATCGCAGTTCGGCATTGGGAATTCGATTAGTGCTGCATCCTGATCAGTTTGTGGTGTTGAGTTCCGACCGCCCTGAAGTCGTGCAAACCAGCATCAAAATTTTGGCAACTCATGCCCGTATTATGGATTTTTTGGGACTGCCGCAGTCTCCCTGGGCATTGATGAATATTCATGGTGGAAAGGGCGATCGTGGCGATCGGTTAATCAGTGTCATTCGAGATTTGCCTGATAATATTCGGCTTCGCTTGACCTTAGAAAATGATGAATATACCTACAGCAGTCAAGAGATTGGTACAATTTGTCAGGCGGCTAACATTCCCTTATTATTTGATGCTCATCATCATGTTATTCATGAAAAAGTAGATAGCTATGAAGATGCCAGCGTTGCAGAAATGTTTGCATTGGCTCGTAGCACTTGGGCGACTCCAGACTTGCAGGTTGTGCATATCTCTAACGGAGCAGACTCCTTTTTAGATCAGCGTCACAGCGATTACATCACCATCATGCCCAGCGTTTACCGTCAGGCTCCCTGGATTGAAATTGAAGCAAAACAAAAAGAGTTCGCGATTAAGAAACTACAAGATGAATGGCTTCCTTCTGATCTCAATGTGTTGCCACCTGTTAAATTACCACTTGTAGAATCGTCCGACACTTCTCAGGGAGCAGCCTAGGTTTCTGGAGATGATAATAGCCTGCGGATCAGTTGACTACATTAACCAAGTGGTCTGCAAATTAGCAGCTTTGTTGAATCAATCTAAGCGTGGTGACTTCGTGGGTCGATCGGGTAGCATAAGGGGTAATCAATGTTACAAAAATCACGCTATTGACTTCTTTGACTTCTTATGAAACTCAGTCTACGCAGTGGAAAGCTTGTAAAGTGGAAAGACGATCGTGGATTTGGTTTCATTCAACCAGATGATGGTAGCCCAGAAGTTTTTCTACATATCACTGGCCTCAAAAACGTAACTCGTCGTCCCCAAGCAAATGACACAATTTATTACTACACAGTGATTGAGTCAGATGGCAAAGCCCGTGCCTATGATGCTTTTATTTCAGGCGCACGCAGCAAACCTACTTTTTTCTCCACGTCGATCGCATCCAAGCCCAAGTTCCCAATATTCACGACATTACTGTTGTCAATTTTGCCACTGGCTGGAGCCGTTCATTTCACCTGGGTCACTCGCAATCCGCTGCCGCTCATTCTCTATCCTGTAATGAGTTTAATCACTTATTCTATGTATGTTGACGACAAAGCTCGTGCCCAACGAAGAGACCGCAGAACTCCAGAGAAAAGGCTGCATCTATGTGAGCTTGCAGGTGGTTGGCCAGGTGGCTTTGTAGCTCAGAAGAGAGTACGCCACAAAAGTCAGAAGGAGTCTTATCAGTTTACGTTTTGGACGATCGTCACAACTCATTATCTTATTTGGCTAACCTGGTTGTTTTGGGGTCAGATGGTGTGGTTCAGACGTTAGAAGGTCATAAACTAATGGGGGATCTTAGTTGATCGCACCTCAATAAACTCTGCCTTTAGGGTGACAACGCTCTCTCTCTGAAGTGGATGTATTTAGACAAATCAATCAATCAATATGTTAGAGAAAATACAAATGATCAGAGAAATACATGCAGGGCAGCTTAGTTACACGTTTGGAAAAAGAGCGAGTCATTCCTAAGCCTCTGGAGACTCAGATAGAACACAACCCTTACTACAGCGCTGAACAAGCTTTTGGCAAACTTCTGGAAGCGGAAAACCTAGACAAAAACTTACGGCGCTACACTTCGGAAGTGAGTACTTTTGAGACTGCTTTGCACGCCGCCCTGATTCAGGCTTACAACACTCAAGACGGCTCAGAGGCGGCTCATCTGTTTATTCAGCGAGTTCTCTACCGCATCAATCGTCTCAATCTCTTCTGGTATGACGACCTGAGCAATTACACAAACGAGCGATCGCCCTACCTGCACAAAATCCGCGATCAGATCGAAACCGTTTGGCAGCAGTGGGAACTCGAAAACTTTGACCTCGACGCTTACAAAACTCTGGATGTAAAGCAAGCTATTCTCGATCGCTTTGATGCTGATCTAGAACCTCCGCTTTCGTTAGATGCTCACTACATGCGCGAACAAATGACTCTGGAAGGCTATCGCTATCTGTTGGCGATCGCTTCCTTTGACGGTCTTATCGAAGCCAGTCGGCTGTCTCGCATTTTGGGCGGTGCTGCGAATGAAGTACAAGCCACTCTCACCAAAGTTTTGCTCGAAGAATACGGCAATGGTCGTCTTTCGCGCAAACACTCTACCTTCTTTGCTCAAATGTTGACCGAGCTTGGACTCAGCATTCAGCCAGAAGCCTATTTTGACCTTGTACCGTGGGAAGTGTTAGCCAGCATTAACCACAACTTTTTGCTCACCGAATGTAAGCGTTATTTTCTGCGCTACAACGGCGGTTTGGCTTACTTTGAAGTCGCTGGGCCGGCGGCTTATCACAACTATCTAGCAGCAGCAAAACGACTCAAACTGTCGGACGCTGCCATGGGCTATTGGGATTTACACATCAAAGAAGACGAGCGACACGGACGCTGGATGATTCAAAATGTCACGCTGCCGTTGATTGATATGTATCCGGCTCAAGCATGGCAAATGATTTTGGGCTACGACCAGGAAAAACTGATGGGCGATCGTGCTAGTGAGGCGGTTGTTCGAGTAATCCGTCAGGGTGAAAAAACACAGCCTTTGCCCGTGATCTCAGTTTGATAAACGGTTTTGAGGGGTAGGCATCTGGTCTGCCCTTCGTCTTTATACACACTCTTACAAAGCGAGGGTATTACCTTGACTGGAATTTTGTTGCGATCGCAGTCCACCCGCAAATCTGTTTCTGAGAAAGAAGTCTTCTTTTGTCCCGAAGAATCTCATTTCTATTCCCATTGTCTTGAGCGTCTGGTTTTTAATCACTGTGATGATGTAGATACGATCGTAGAGTTTGGCTGTGGTGATGGAACTCCGGTCATTAATTCACTTTTACGAACTAACTTTGTCGGTAAAGTTCATGGATATGAATTAAATCCTTCGGCTTCTCAGGTGGCTCAATCGAGAGTGGCTCAATATGAGTTAGATCATCAATATTTCATTCACAATCGATCGTTTTTTGAGACTCCCAGACCGACGGCTCAATATCTCATTGCCAATCCTCCTTACCTTCCTGCACCCGATAATGATATTCTCATGCCCTTGCTGTATGGCGGATTTGATGGGGCTGCCATTACCAATTCTCTATTAACGCTGGACTATCCCAACGTCATGGTGTTGGTCTCAAGCTACTCTAACCCAGTGGGCACGATCGCTCAAGGTGAAATATACAACTATAGTGTTGAAGATTTTATGATCACGCCGCTTCAATTTGGTTACTACAGTTCAGAACCAAAGGTGAAAAGTCATATTGCAGAACTTCAGGCTAATCAACAGGCCTTCTACTCAGGAAACACCTATTTTCTAGCAGGCGTATTGTTTAGAAAGCGTGATCTTTCTGACGTTGATCTGTCTAGCGAATTAACTCAAGCGATGACAGCGCTCTAGAAGTTAGTGATTCACTCATCAAATCTCTAATCGAATATCTAACGGTTCGTCGTTGAGGATCAATGATTAAACAGCCTGTAATTTTGACTGGCGGTTCAAGCCGCGCCTACCAGAACAAAGTAGACTAGAAAAGCGTCTTAACCTGCCTTCGCAGGTTTTGTTCGACTAGCCGCGAATTGATTGTCGGGTTTATTGGATTCACGATTCTAAGATTCTATTCCTCATACCATTGTTGAAATGACGATCGTTGATGTTCTCATTCCTACCTACAATCGCCCCTCAGCGTTAGCCGTCACATTAACCAGTTTGATCGCTCAATCGTTTCAGAATTTTCGCATTGTCATTTCTGATCAGACTGAGACCTTTGATGCGATCGCGGTTGGTGAAGTGCAGTCAGCATTACGAGTGTTGCGATCGCACCAGCATTCGATCGCAACCCACAGACATCTCCCGCGTCGAGGAATGGCCGAGCAGCGACAGTTTCTCCTTGACCAGGTGACTGCACCTTACGCACTGTTTCTCGACGATGACTTGATTCTAGAATCTTATGTAATTGAGCAAATGCTGACTGCAATTCAGCAAGAACGCTGTGGATTTGTCGGAAGCGCGCTGACGGGACTCAGTTTTGTCGATGACATTCGACCCCACGAGCAAGCGATCGAGTTTTGGGATGAGCCAGTTCACCCCGAAGCCTTGCAACCCGGAATGCCAGAATGGGAACGTTGGCGTCTACACAATGCTGCCAATCTTTTTCACCTACAACAGCGTCTCAACCTCGACCCTAAAAATCCTCGCAAATACCGAGTTGCTTGGGTAGGCGGTTGCGTAATGTATGACACTCAAAAACTTCGCTCTGTCGGCGGCTTTAACTTTTGGCAAGACCTACCGCTCAACCATTGTGGCGAAGATGTCATGGCCCAACAGCGAGTTATGTCCCAATATGGCGGCTGTAGTCTAATTCCATCAGGCGTTTACCATCAAGAATTACCGACTACCATTGTCGATCGCAGCGTCAATGCCCCTGTTGTATTACGCACAAAAACGACCACAAACAAAAAGTAATGATTCACAACCAACCAGCGAAGCAAGAAATTCAATAGATTGCAAATGCATGATCTAGAATTTTTCTTTTAAAGTTCCCTAGATTGAGGGGTTGTACCAAATCAATCTGTTAATGCTACAGATCCTTCGCCCCCTAAATCCCCCATTCTGGGGGACTTTGAAACCTAGAAAAGTCTTGACCTCTGGGGAACTTCTACATTCAAAGTCCCCCACTCGTGGGGGATTTAGGGGGCTGCAAGATCTGTAGCGTTCAAAGATCAATTTGGTATTGCGGGGCAGAATCTCTCAATAACGAAGTGAAGGAACTTCATCAAGCACATCAAATAGACATTAAATACAATTGGTATAAAGTAAGGGCAATTGGATCAGAAAGCTATCTTTCACCAATTGCCCTTTTAATGTTCAATACAATTTAATCTTCAATACAATCCGCTTTTAGAAGCCCTGGAAGTTATATCCAACGCCTAGCAGAATCCCGATCGCGGCTTCCCCCGTTACCGAAGCATTGACAGAAGCCGTCGCTGTAAACTGAGAACTCAAAGGCACATCGATCCCCCCAGTCAGCAACAACCCCACCTCAGCGTCATCACCCGTCGAAATCGCAACCCCAACACCCACAAAAGGAGCCGCAGCAAACCCAAGTCCTCCCGTTGGCCCTTCGCCAAAACTAAAGTCGTAGGTAACAGGCACCAAAATTGTCACATCATCGCTAAACAGCACCGAAGGACGCACAGATACCGACGGCAGCAGCCCAATTTTACTCAAGACCGCAAAGCTACCCTGTCCCAGTTCCGTGTCTCCACTACCAATGCCGATGTTGCCGCCCACTCCAATGTAGCTAGACCCCGATCGTGTCACTCGCCCCGGAGAAACTTCTGTCGTCTGAGCCGCCGGACTCGGAGTCGTTTGAGGGGTAGATTCAGGCGTTTGGATAGGTTGAGTCTGAGGAATCGATTCTACAGGGGTCTGATTTACACCAGTATTGGGCGTTGTGTTAGGCACTGTGTTAGGCACCGTGTTAGGTGTTGCATTAGGCGTTGCGTTAGGCGCAGTAATCGAGCCGGAAGGCGCTAACGTATCTGCCCCATTTGCAGGCGTGACAACACCGGGCGTTGTAGTAGTTTGAGCAGTCAGGAATGCTTGCCCTCCAGTCAACTCGCTTGCAGAAGTCGGCACCTCACCCGGAATCGGATCAGCAACTCTGCTGGCGATTTGAGCCACACTAACTTGAGCAGGTTTGTTGGATCGAACCCGCTCCCAATCAATCTCAGACTGGTTGACTGGTAAAGACTCTGTTGAGTTTGGATCTTCTGCATTCGCTCGCAGATTGCCTGTAAAAATAGCAAACGCAATGATACTAATCGGTAGGAAAACCTGTCTAAACCGAGATGAATTTAATTTCATGGTGAATGCAGCGCAGTTCCCAGCATGGGTTCCGGTAATGTTCTGAGTATCCTCCAAGCGTAGTGACCCCGATCGATCGGAGCGTCTCTCTAAAGAAGGAATATTTGAAGAGAGAAATGAGTCAGTTTTGGAACACTCAAGGATTATGAACTAAACAAAACCGTTACCTGTCGGGTGTGTTGAGTTAAGCAAAGCGCACTGCTAACTGAGAAGTGATGCGTTTCTACGTAATGTTTAGTTTGTTTTAAGGTTGAGCAATCTTCGATCGCGGCTGTACGGCCCCTTGAGGAGTCGTCCCATTTTGGTTAGAAGCGGGTTGACTAAAATACTGATACGTGATCCGAGACGCTTGACGAATCAGTTCTTCACCCTGATCATCATTTCGGGGCCGCTTCACCATGACACCAATCAGATAACGCTTACCGCTGGGCATATCCACCAGTCCAACATCGCCCGTCATGCCGCCAATATTGCCTGTTTTGTGAGCGATCGTCGCGCCTTCTCCCAGTCCACTCGGTAGTAGGGTATCGGTGACCGTTTGGCGCATGATTTCCAGCAGCCGATCGCGCGATCGCATCGACAACAATTTTCCATTACTAACTAGACCTAGCAGCAACACCAAATCTTGAGAACTACTCATATTGGTTCCTTCGACATCAGGAAGCAAATTGCGAATCGAGGTAGTCATCAAGCCCCAAGACTGAAAGCGCTGGTTAAGGGCATCTTTACCGCCGAGGCGATCGATCAGTAAATTTGTCGCGGTGTTGTCGCTGATCGTGATCATCTTGGTTGCCGTTTCTAAAGCGCTAAACTGGGTGCCCGGAGGCTGGTATTGCATATCTCCCGATTCGGTTGCTACCAGATCAGGACGCATGGTTAGCATCTCATCAAGACGAATCTTTCCCGCATCAACATCTTGAAAGAAAGCAACCAGGATAGGTAGCTTAATCGTACTGGCACAAGGAAGCGGAGTTGCCGCATTCAGGTTGAAGTAGGCGTTGGTATCTAGGTCAACGACCATCATTCCCGCGGTCAGTTGCGGCTGTTGGGCGACCAAGGTCTGAATCTGTGTTTTGAGCGGCGTGATTTCTTGCCCCAGTTGCAGCGTTGGCGTTTCTGAGACGGGCGGCGTTGGGGTGACTTCCGTCTTTTCTGAAGAAGCTCCAGCGGTGAAATGGCTGGCAGGGTCCCAAACAGACAAAATGGTTCCGGCGATCACACCCACACCCACACCCAAGATCAGCAGGCGAGTTCCATACAAAAGAGCGGCTCCCGATCGCGTTCTCGGACGAGCAGGCTTGGCCATCGGTCGAACGCTGGCCGGATGAGTGGCATAAGGCTTGGGCGACCCCTGGCGGGTATCTCGAAGAGATCGTTGGCGACGACGCAAATCAGACTGGCTTTTTTTAACAGCAGGATTGGGCTTGCGATCGCGCTTCTCAGGTCGTCTGCGGCTGGCTTCGGGGCGATCGTTCTCTGGTTTAAAGCTGGGGCGTGAAGCATCGACTGGCGGTTTTTGCAAAGAAAGGGGGGCTTTTCGGGAGGCTGGTTCAGGACGGGTACGTCGTCGAGTTTTTTGAATCGGACGCGGCTCTGGAGGCTGGCTCAAGCGTCTCGGCCGCTGGTTAACAGGACGTTGGGAAAGTCTCTCTTCTGAAGCATTGCCCTCAAAAGGCGCATTTGGATCGTTGCCATCCCGCATTTAGGTCTTCCTCTCTTTAGTCAAGCGATCGATGAATAGGCTTTGAGCCAGGTTTAACGCCTTTTGTGTGACGATTTTTTTGACGGGAACGATCGAGCGCTCCCACTAGATGTAGGGATTTTACATTGAGTTCATCAAAGTGGTCGGTTGAATAATAAACATTTGAGAAGAATTGCCAGATTGATAGCAATCCTAAATGAGTCACTCGCACTTACGATCGCGGCTTTTGAGTCTCGATCGCCCAGGCCACCTGTCTCAAAATTCCCCGCAGCAGAGCCACCTCCGTCGGAGCGGGATAAGCACGATTTAACAGTCGTCTAAATTTCTCCATGCGACTGCTGGCCGTGTGAGGATGCAGATAACCAATTTTAAGCAGCAATTCCTCAAGGTTTTGGTAGTAGCCTTCCAGGTCATCCAGTGAGGCGAGTTCTGAATTGTAAGTGGGTGTAGAAATGGATTGATTGATCGTCATTGGCTGACTGACCCACTGATAAAGCTCGTAACAACAAATGGCCACCGCTTGCGCCAGATTGAGCGACTGATAAACAGGACTTGATGGAATACAGACAAAGCGTTGTGCATATTTCAGTTCTTCGTTGCTTAAGCCTCGATCTTCAGAACCAAAGATCAAGGCCGACTGTGGTCTCTGACTTTCTTGTGACTGATCTTCTGTTATGTCTCCTAACAGCCACGGTAGGGCAGTTCTGGGATGCTCTAACGGGGTATCGACGGAGCGGGTACGAACGGTGGTGGCGATCGCTCTTTGACATCCCTTGAGCGCATCGGGCAGCGTCGGGACGATTTCTGCGGATTCCAACAGGTCGGCGGCATGGACTGCCATCTGTCGCGCCTCGGCTGACAGCGGATCACAACTGGGATTGACCAGCACCATACGTCTCAGCCCCATATTTTTGAGGATGCGCGCGATCGATCCCACATTTAGCGCCCCGGCTGGCTCCACCAAAACAATACGAATGTGAGAAAGTGCAGTTTCGCTCATCAAGAAAATCAGAAATACAAGGTCAGCATCCTTAGCTTTACATAGACAAGGCCACTCAGAAGGGGCGATCGCAACGACAGAAAAGAAATAAAACCTGTTAGCTAAGTGTATATCTGTAGTTAACGACTATTTGGCATTATAAATTACACATAAGTATAGTAAATAACACGTAGTGATTTTATTAGAGCTTTCTCATTTTTAACTTAGGTGAAGACTGGATTAAGCTCGATAGAAGGGTCGGATATTCATCAATCTTTGGGTATAGATTTATACATATACTCCCAAGGTTCTGCACGCAATGTTTAAGTTCTCTCTCGCGTCAAGAGCAAGTCAGTCAATTCTCGTAGCACTCGGCTTATTTTCCGTTTTGGGAAGCGCACCAGCTTTTGCCCAAGTAAACTCGCAGACCGCATCTACTTCTTCGGTTCTATTTTCTGGCACCGACTCTGGACGATCGGCATCCGCCCTCTTTGATTTATCGAATAACGTGTTGTCGATCGCGCTCAACAATACCAGCACAGCCGATTCTCTGGTTCCCACAGACGTTTTGACGGGACTGTTTTTTGACATTGGCAATAATCTAAAGCTCAATCCCATTTCTGCACGATTGGGCAATGGTTCCAGCATCTATGGCGGTAGCTCCAACACCACAAACGTCGGCGGCGAATGGGGCTTTAACTCTAAGCTGGCGATCGGCAGTTCGAGTTACAACTACGGAATGAGCGCCGCAGGATTGGGACTTTTTGGCCCCAAAAATCGCTTCGACACCTCAGCCAATCTGTCTGGCACTGAAAACGTCGGCGGTCTAGACTATGGCATCGTGACAGCAGGTGACAACCCCACGACAGGTAATGGCGGACTCAATCGCGATTTGATTAAGGGATCTGTCGTCTTTTCCTTTGGCGTATCTGGACTTCCGGCTGGTTTTGACCTTGCCAAGGCGATCAGCAGTGTGCGTTTTCAATACGGCACCAACACGGCTGAACCAAGCTTTGCTGGAAGCATCCCGACCCCTCCCGTTGTCACTCCTCCCGTTGTCACTCCTCCGATCGCTCCTCCCGTTGTAGAACCTCCCGTTGTTCCTCCCGTCGTCATTCCTCCAGTCACCGAGCCTCCTGCTGTGAATCCTCCGGTTGTAGAGCCTCCGGTTGTGATTCCTCCGGTCACCGAGCCTCCGGTCATCATTCCTACCCCTGAGCCACCTGCTCCGAACCCAACCCCTGATGAAGAGCCTGCTACCCAGACAGTGCCCGAACCGGGTGCGATCGCTGCCATTTTGCTGGCAGGTGCCGCGATGCTCCGTTCTCGTAAATCAGTGCGAACCAACGATTAGAAACGTCTGAACAGGTGAAGCTTCGCAGCAAAACTTTTCTTCCTTGTCTCAGCTAAGAGGCAGGGGAGATTTTTTTATGAAGAATTTGCTACAGCGTTTAAGCTAGAGGAATCCAGTAACATGGCTCAATACCTTGGTCACCATGCCTCGTGCCCGCTCAAAGTCCGATTTGCCGACTAAAATTTGTCCCGTTTGTGGGCTGCCTTTCACCTGGCGCAAAAAGTGGGAAGACTGCTGGGACGATGTAAAGTACTGCTCAGAACGTTGTCGTCGTCGCAAATCTCAGGCAAAAGAAGCAAACGATTCGTGATTGGCGAACGTTGAGTTGATCCACCATCAGAGATAATGAACTGTTGATCCACCCAGCGATCGTTTGATCATTCTCTTGAGGCTTTAATTCATGACTGCAAATCGCATCCAACCCAAGCTCATTATTCACGGTGGGGCTGGCAGTTCGCTTAAGGGGAAGGGAGGCGCAGATGCGGTACGACGATCGCTCTACAAAGTTGTCGAGGACGTTTACGCGCTGCTCAAAGATGGGGCAACGGCTCAAATCGCAGTCGTACATGGCTGTCAGCTTTTAGAAGATGATCCCCGATTTAATGCGGGAACGGGTTCGGTTTTGCAGTCTGATGGTCAGATTCGCATGAGTGCTGCCCTGATGGATGGGGCGACTCAGCGATTTAGCGGTGTGATCAATACTTCGCGCGTCAAGAACCCGATCGAGCTTGCCCAATTTTTGCAAACCTCGGACGATCGCATTCTCTCTGACTTCGGTTCAGCAGAATTACTGCGCGAATTGCAACTGCCGCTCTACGACCCGATGACCGAGCTGCGTCTCAAAGAATGGATGCTGGAGCGTGAGGGCAATTTTAACAAAGCAATGGCGGGAGTTGTCGCAGAACAGGAATTAGTCAGCGAGGCCGGAAGAGGAACGATCGGGGTCGTCGTTTTAGACGGTCAGGGCAACATTGCAGCAGGCACATCCACCGGAGGCAAAGGCTTTGAGCGGATTGGACGGGTCAGCGATTCGGCCATGCCAGCCGGAAACTATGCCACGGTCAAGGCGGGCGTGAGCTGTACAGGAATTGGCGAAGACATCATTGATGAATGTTTGGCGGCCAAAATTGTGATTCGCGTTGCAGATGGCTTGTCGCTATTAGGTGCGTTTGATCGATCGATCAAAGAAGCTCATACCAACAAACGAGATTTGGGCGCGATCGGGCTAGATGCAGAGGGCGCGATCGCATGGGGCAAAACCAGCGAAGTTCTTCTTGCGGCCTACCACACAGGCGAAAAGCTGGGCGACACCCTAGAGATGTCCGAGGAAATGGGCGTTCTCTCTGTATAAAACCAAGTTGAAAAGTTGTTAAGGCTGCTGGACTTCACACTCACTCAGTCCTTTGGCTCTCTTTACGAAACGATCGTCGTATGTGTATATTGCACAACATTGCTGACTTTGTACCAAGTGAAGCGCATCAGCAAAATTTAACCCATTCTCATGCCAAAACTGCAAGACTGCGCTTGAGATAAAACCAACAGTGTATTGGAGGAAAGGGTATT
The DNA here is from genome assembly GCF_052939495.1 of Phormidesmis sp. 146-12. Classification (NCBI taxonomy): domain Bacteria; kingdom Bacillati; phylum Cyanobacteriota; class Cyanophyceae; order Leptolyngbyales; family Leptolyngbyaceae; genus Phormidesmis; species Phormidesmis sp. 146-12. Next base: position 45,208 of record NZ_JBJPHS010000003.1, read on the forward strand.
TCTCAGCTACTAGAAGACGAAGGAACGGTAGGGCGGTATGGAGAGTTGCTAAAACTTGGACGCAGAGGCGATAATTTGACTCCGCATCATGTTCCATCCAATGCATACATGACAGCTAGGGTGCCGGACTATAGGCGCAACTTGGGAATTGCTATCATGATGGAGCATCCCATACCGGGTGCAGGAGGCCGTCATAGACAAACGCTTTCCTATGGGCAATCTCCAGATTTAAGTCTTCTACCCAGAGAGGTTCTTGCTAGAGAGATTCAAGATTTACGATCGCTCTATCAGCGTCAAGGAATTTATACAGGAAAGATTAGAAGCAGCTTCCGAGCAGTCATTCAAATGAATGAATTAGCTTGGACTGGAGTCTTTGCAAAGTAGGAGCATACTGTATGAGTCAAAATTCATTAATTGAGATCTTGGAAGCAAATCATTTGCTGCGATCGCCCGATGAAGTTGCCGCCTTTGAACAAACTCTGGTAAAACTTGCCCAAAATCCTGACTCTGCGAACTTGCCCAGCCTGCATCTAATTTTGGATGATGCCTGTCAGCAACCCGAAGTGATGTTTGGGTTAGTTCATTTTTTGGAGTCATTTGATGTGCAAGTGCAGTTGCAGGCATTTATTCAAGTCCTGCCTGATTTAGTTAAACGAGCGCCGGAATGGACAACCATTTTGCATTCTCGGATTATGAATGATGCAATTGCGCGATCGATTTTTGAGGAGAAGGTGCGGTCAATGAATGTTCATGAACAAGGCGCTATCCAGCTATTACTTTCATTCCTTGAAGCCAAACAGTCTTTAGCCTTGTCAAAAGTTGTATAGCCATCGGTGGATTGGTAGTCTGAAGCTTGTCTGTTGGAGTAGTGTTACGTCATCTTAATATCATTTGTTGAGTGCTAATCTAGGGTTGTTGCTACCTTTCCCAGATCCATGTCAAAGATCGATCTAGAAACTTTCGACTTAGCACAGCTTCCAAGTGCAGAAGATGGTGATTTTGAGTTCAAATCAAGTAGTACTCCACATGACGGCCTCAAGAAGAAACTAAGCTGTGCAGTGTCAGGCTTTGCAAATTCTGGGGGTGGATACTTTGTTGTCGGTGTTGATGGTAATGGAGAAGCAGACGGTGGATTACCTCTAAAAATCGGAAGGCAGGATCTGCGTGACTGGGTTGATCAAGTTGTCAAGCAAGTGAAACCAGTTCCTAAATATGATATCAAACTAATCTATGACTCAATGGGGCGAGGTACCATCCATTCAGGTTCAGCAGTTTTATTAGTTGGTATTCATGAAAGTTATGCTGGGCCGCACATGGCTCCAGATTATCACTACTACATTCGAGCGGGCGCTCATACAGAAAAAGCTAACCATTTTATCGTTGATGCTATTTGGGCTAAAAGGCACTTTTCAAAGCCACGGTTGACCCATTTATTTCGTCTAAAACCAGACAAGGAAGCAGCTATACAACTTGGGGTTCTCGCGCTTACCGATGCACCAGCAGTTGATGTCAAAATTACTCTCTCGCCTTTACCTCAAATGATCCAGCGTTACGAGAGCGTTTTTCCTCTTCAGGCATCAATTGTTGACCGAAATAATCCCTTCTTTTTTGATGTGACAACCTACTTCCAAGCCAAAGAACGTTTTGGAGAGGATGTGTATCTTGAAGTAGAGTATTACGATCTTGCTAACAATTTCTACACACACAGAACTAAAGTTGAAGTTACTGGATCAGTCCCGCCAATCTCTATTGGAAATGATAATCCTGCCAAAATAGTCAAAGCACTTGAATCGATTAACAATGTGCTAGTGCAACTTATAACTTCACGCGAGAATGTAGTTAAACCTAGCTTTGTTCTGTCCAAACCGTCAGAGAGCATATTTATAGACATTCAGAAGCGAATTCCTGAGCTTTTAGCAGAGATGAGGAATGATCTGCTTGAATACCCGTTTGCGAGAGAGTTTATTCTCACACCTAAAGGCGCAATTTATAACGGAGACCCTAATAATTTAGTTCTTTCTTACTGTTTTGAAGATCACACTTGGTTGAGGAGCAAGCTGAGAATCTTGGAGAATCAGTCCTTGATTTATGAAATTACTTACAATGGCACCCCCCGTTTTGTCATCTCTGAGGAACTTGCTGCTTATTTAATAGGCAGTCCAACAAAACAGCTTAATTTCTCCCATTTTTATCAACAACGCAACATTTCGTAGAAAGCTAATCATGCGGACAACTCAAGATTGAATTCCCTACCCACAATTACGATCGCTCACTCTTTTGACTTCAATCTCCAGCCCAGTTTGACGACTTGACGGGCACGCGCGATCGCTAGACAATCATTCGGCAAATCTTCGCTAATCGTGGAGCCTGCGGCGATCGTCACATCTTCTCCAATCGTTAAGGGTGCAATGAGGGAATTGTTCACGCCTGTTTTGCTGCGATCGCCAATCATCGTTCGATGTTTTTTCACACCGTCGTAGTTGGCTGTAATGGTGCCGCCGCCGATATTTGCTTTTGTGCCAATGGTGGCATCGCCCAGATAAGACAAATGTGCAACGTTGGTCTTATCGCCGATCGTCGTATTCTTCAATTCAACAAAGTTACCAATTCGACAATTAGAACCAACTTCTGCATGACCTTTGAGATGGGCGTAGGGGCCGATCGTCGAATCTGATTTCACCACACTATCTCGAACAACTGAAAAAAGAACGGTTGTATTTTCGCCAATATGACTGTTTTCAATTAAACTTCCCGGCCCAATATGACTTCTGGTTTGAATAATGCTATTGCCGCGTAGATGAGTTTGCGGCTCGATCACTACGTCGGGGTGTAGTTGTACTGTGTCATCGATCGTAATGCTGTCTGGATCAATTAACGTCACGCCCTGCGCCATCCAATCATCTTTGATGCGAGTTTGCAGAATGCTGTAAGCGGTGGCGAGTTGTTTGCGATCGTTAATTCCCAAAATCTCTTGATAATCTTCGACATCGACGGTCATCACAGGATTGAGATAATTCACCGCATCGGTCAGGTAATATTCTTGTTGATCATTGCGAGTCGTCAGTTTGGGCAAAACGTCTGACAAATCTGACCAGCGAAAACAATAAACTCCCGCATTCACACGACGGTTTTGCTTTTGGGCCGGACTACAATCACGATCTTCAACAATTTGGGTTAGCAGATTATTGCCGTCACAAAAAACGCGCCCATAGCCTTTAGGATTAGGAACTTGAGCCGTGAGAATCGTTGCAGCGTTGCCGTGATCTTGATGCGTCTTGAGCAACTGTTGTAACGTCTGAGGTCGCAGCAAAGGCACATCGCCATTCAAGACCAACAAATCGCCCTCAAAGCCTTCTAGATGGGGAAGCAACTGCTGAATTGCGTGTCCGGTTCCCAACTGTTGAGGCTGCTCGACAAATTCTAAGCTCGATCTCTCCCTCAGAGACTCTTGAACAAATTCGCTCCGGTAGCCTACAATCACGAGCCGCCGTGAGGGATGAATCTGTTCGGCATTGTCTAACACCCGCTCAACCAGCGATCGCGCCCCCAGTTGATGAAGGACTTTCGGCAAGTCCGATTTCATGCGCGTTCCCCGCCCCGCCGCCAGAATTGCTACCGCTACCATTGCTATCTCTGTCTGTTTACTCCGAGGAGTATACCGCGCCTGTGGAGATTGGGAGTACTGCGATCGTGACATCCAGAGAAGGCTTTACAAAGCGCTAAACTGGAGAGAAATAGAATCCTACGTGCCCAAGAAGATTCGAGAACTAAAACGTCTATTGCTGCAAGCGGGATTTGACTACCAACCCGGTAAAGGAAGTCATACCAAGTGGTTTCATCCCTTGCTACCTGGCAAACTTACCCTTTCAGGCAGGGATAGTGCGGATGCCAAGCGTTATCAGGAAGACGATGTAGACAACGCACTAAGCCGATTAGCAGAAATTAAAGGAGAACAGGAGGGTCACGAATGAATTCTCACTACACCGTCATTATCCAGTGGTCGAATGAAGATGAGTGTTATGTCGTCAGTCTGCCTGAATGGGGGGAGTTCTGTCATACACACGGTGACACCTATCAAGAGGCGATGCAGAATGCTCATGAAGTTTTAGAACTTTTGATCGACTCTGCAATTCAGAACGGCGAACCGCTTCCTGAACCTAAAACTTTTGGGCAAACCCTACAAATTGCTTGATTGAATTTTCTCTGAACTTAACGCTTTGCTATTTCAAGTCATTGACGATCGACGCTACAATCGATCACTCAGGAAGCAGACCTTCTACTGTCGCTGTACAACAAACTCATATCATTTAGGACTTTGCTCTGTGACTCAGACTAACTCAGACTTTTTGGCGAAAGCTGACCCAGCCATTGCGGAGATGATCCAGCATGAGCTACAACGTCAACGCGATCACCTCGAACTGATTGCCAGCGAAAATTTCACATCGGCGGCGGTGATGGCTGCTCAAGGGTCGGTATTGACCAACAAATACGCCGAAGGCTTGCCCACAAAGCGCTATTACGGCGGCTGTGAATTTGTCGATCGCGTCGAACAACTGACTATCGATCGGGCAAAACAACTGTTTGGAGCTGCTCACGCTAACGTTCAACCCCACTCTGGAGCGCAGGCCAACTTTGCTGTCTTTCTCTCGCTCTTGAAGCCGGGTGACACGATCATGGGCATGGACTTGTCCCACGGCGGACACCTGACGCATGGGTCTCCCGTAAATGTGTCGGGCAAATGGTTCAACGTGCAGCACTATGGCGTGAGTCAAGAAACAGAAGCGTTGGATTACGATCAGATTCGCGATCTGGCGCTCAAGCATCGTCCCAAACTGCTGATTTGTGGCTATTCTGCTTATCCCAGAATTATTCAGTTTGACAAGTTTAGAGAAATCGCTGACGAGATCGGGGCTTACCTGCTGGCAGACATCGCCCATATTGCTGGACTGGTCGCCACCGGACATCATACCAATCCGATTCCCTTCTGTGATGTGGTCACGACGACGACTCACAAAACTCTACGTGGGCCGAGAGGCGGTTTGATTCTGACTCGCGATGCTGAACTGGGCAAACAGCTTGATAAAGCAGTCTTTCCTGGCTCTCAAGGCGGCCCGCTAGAGCATGTGATTGCTGGAAAAGCGGTTGCCTTTGGGGAAGCGCTCAAGCCCGAATTCAAAACCTACTCCGGTCAGGTGATCGAGAATGCGAAGGCGATGGCGACTCAGCTTCAAAATCGTCAATTCAAGATTGTCTCTGGCGGTACAGACAATCACCTGATGCTGGTTGATTTACGATCGATCGCCATGACGGGCAAAATCGCAGATCAGTTGGTAAGTGGTGTGAATATTACTGCCAACAAAAACACGGTTCCCTTTGATCCCGAATCGCCGTTTGTCACAAGTGGGTTGCGCCTCGGCTCTCCTGCGATGACGACTAGAGGAATGGGCCCGATCGAGTTTACCGAAATTGCCAACATCATCGCCGATCGCCTCCTGTCTCCCGAAGACGATTCAGTGGCTCAGACCTGTCGGCAACGAGTCGCTGCTTTGTGCGATCGCTTCCCGCTCTATCCACATTTAGCCATTCCCGTCCCGGCGATGGTTTAGAACGGTCGATTCGGCATTGTGCGATCGCACGTTAGATCCTCCGGAGATCCAGTTTCACTCTAGGAGAAGGTAAGGGCATCAATCGGTGCCCTTTGTTTTAGGCAGACCGCTTCTACATTAGTCAATGGCACTCATCACTCACTATCAATAGAAATCCTTGACAAATCTTCCAAATTGATTGCGCTTAATAATTCTTTGCTGAGTATCATCTGAAATGTAGTAGACTCTGCCTGACAACTACTGTCCATCCTTACTGCGATTTCAGATGCCCTTTCAGTTGTATCACCTCCTCGCGTTCCTCGTTTCTGTGCTGGTTGTCCTCTGGATGACCCCGATCGTTAAAAAAATCGGCCTTCAAAGCGGACGAGTTGACTTGCCAAACGGTCGTAAGGTTCATCAGCGCCCAATGGTACGCCTGGGGGGAGTTTCGATTTTTTTTGGTGTGGTGGCTGCTTTGCTCGTCGTCTGGTGGACAGGAGGCTTCGGCGTTCTTCCTCCTGGCAAGGAATATGAAGTTTGGGGAGTGACGATCGGCGGACTTGCGTTTTTCTTAATCGGACTCGCAGACGATCTATTTAATTTGTCACCTAAGACTCGGTTAATTTTGCAAGCGATCGTCGCCAGTCTCGCCTGGAAAGCCGGAGTGCAGATTGAGTTTTTGACGAACCCGGTTGAGGGGCTGTTCCCTTTAGCGGATTGGATTAGTCTACCGATTACCGTCATTTGGCTAGTCGGAATGGCTAACGCAATGAATTGGATCGATGGGCTAGATGGGTTAGCGGCCGGAGTTTCGGGCATTGCGGCGGTTGTGATGCTGGTCACTTGCCTGTTTATGCAACAGCCTGCTGCTGCGCTGATTGCTGCTGCCCTCGCGGGCGGATGCTTAGGATTTTTGCGCTACAACTTCAATCCAGCCCAAATCTTTATGGGGGATGGCGGGGCCTATTTCATTGGCTTCACGCTGGCGGGCGTTGGCATTATTGGACTGGTGAAAAGTGTCACCACGGTTGCGGTCTTGTTGCCCTATGTGATTTTGGCGGTGCCGATTTTGGATATGTCTGCGGTGATTCTCGATCGTCTTCGTCGCGGCAAGTCTCCCTTTGTTGCTGACAAGCGTCACCTGCATCACCGTCTACTTAAAGCCGGACTTTCTCATCGGTTAGCGGTTCTGTTTATCTACTCGTTAACACTATGGGTCGGCACACTAGCCCTGGCAGTTTCAGGAATGCCCAGCGGCTTGACCTACGCCCTGGGCGCAACCGTTTTGCTCAGTCTCACGAGTTGGCAAGTTTGGCGAACCGCGAGGTGAGGGGCGGGTGAAAGATGAGGGATGAGGGATGAGGGATGAGGGATGAAAAGGAATTCTTGGTGTTGTATCAAGAAGTGCTTTTCTAATCTATGCTTCAAGAAGTCGCTAGATATCTGATTTGCTCTACTAGATGTCAGAACGTGACTCAAACGTCAAGGCCCTTTCATCCCTCATCCCTGTTTACTTATGAGTGCAGAAATTATCAGTGTCGGGACTGAGCTACTGCTGGGGGATATTCTCAACTCGAATGCTCAGTTTTTGGCGCAGGAGTTGGCTGAGTTGGGCATTCCTCACTACTATCAGACCGTGGTAGGGGATAACGTCGATCGCCTCAAACAAGCCATTTCGATCGCCAGCGATCGCGCCCAGATTCTGATTTTTACAGGAGGATTGGGGCCAACGCCGGATGATTTGACGACAGAAACGATCGCCAGTTTTTTTGATACGCCTCTGGTCGAAAGACCCGAAATCGTTGCAGACATTCAGCAAAAGTTTGCAGAACGCGGGCGTGAGATGACCGACAACAACCGCAAGCAGGCCCTACTTCCTCAAGGGGCTGAGGTTTTGCCCAACCCAGTAGGAAGTGCGCCGGGAATGATTTGGCAGGTGCGTCTTCGAGATACCCGCGACGAGTCACAGCTAACCCTATTGACCTTTCCGGGAGTGCCCGTTGAGATGCGGGAAATGTGGCAACAAACGGCGGTTCCCTTTCTCAAAACTCAGGGCTGGGGGCGGGAAATCATTGTCAGTCGCCTGCTGAAATTTTGGGGCATCTCCGAATCATCTCTAGCCGAAAAGGTCGCTGACTTCTTTGAGCTAGACAATCCTACCGTTGCGCCCTACGCCAATTTTGGAGAAGTAAAGCTGCGAGTTTCTGCTAGGGCGGCCTCATCAGAAGCCGCTCGTCAAATCATCGAACCCGTCGAACAGCAGCTATTACAAATTGGCGGACTGGACTGCTACGGCACTAATCAAGAATCACTGGCTTCTGTCGTCGGTGACCTGCTCAAAATCACCCAAACGACTCTTAGCGTCGCTGAATCCTGCACTGGGGGAGGCTTGGGGCAAATGCTGACAAGCGTTTCAGGAAGCTCTAGCTATTTTTGGGGCGGCATTATTTCTTACGACAATTCGGTTAAAGAAACCCTGTTGGGAGTTGATCCCAAGGTGCTGTCAGAATTTGGAGCCGTCAGTAATCAGGTCGCTGAACAAATGGCCGTAGGGGTACGATCGCGCCTCAATACCACCTGGGGACTTAGCATCACAGGCATTGCGGGCCCCGATGGTGGCAGCGAGACAAAACCCGTCGGATTGGTCTACATCGGATTGGCCGGCCCCGAAACCGAAGTCACGAGTTTTGCCTACCGCTTTGGCGCACGAGGACGCGACTGGGTAAGACAAGTGAGCGCCTGTACTGCTCTCGACCAACTACGCCGCAAATTGTTAACAGAACCTTTACCTGAGAGAGATCCTTCTTGATCTCTGGGGATCATTCGTTATGATTGAAGTAGGCATCGGAAAATTTACAGGGATGACCCTTGGCTTTCCGGTTTTCCCCTGTTAAGATCTAGTTAGATTTCTGTAAAGTATTAGTATTGTCTGAGTCAAGCTTGGGCAATCCTGAAGAAGTCCAAGCGATATCGAAGGAGCTGTCAGTTCAATGGACTACATTGAAAAGGTGCTGGAAAAGTTAAAGGAAATGACCCGCAGACTGATTGAAGCGCTGCTAGGGCCAGAAGTTCAGCCAGAAATGGAACCAATCCCGATTCCTGTAAACGATCCCCAGCGTCGTCGGTAATATTCCGTTCTGACAGATCAGTTGCACAATATTTTGGTTCTCCACGGGCCGAACTTAAATCTTCTGGGTAAACGAGAGCCAGGAATTTATGGGTCAGTCACGCTGGAGCAAATTAATCAAATGCTTGATCGCGAGTCTCAAGCCCTGCAAGCGACCATTCTAGCGCTGCAATCGAACCATGAAGGCGTTTTGATTGATGCGATTCATGAAGCGATCGGTCAGCATCAGGGTCTCTTGATCAATGCAGGTGCCTACACGCACACGAGTATTGGGCTGAGGGATGCGATCGCCGCCGTCAACCTTCCTACGGTTGAGGTTCATCTCAGCAACATCTATAAGCGTGAAGCCTTCCGTCATCATTCCTACATTGCTCCCGTTGCGATCGGTCAGATCAGCGGGTTTGGTGCCGAAAGTTACCGTTTAGGCTTACACGCCCTGGTAAATTACCTCAAGCAGTCTCTATAGTTCAATCAAGAAATTTTAGTTTTTTAAGTAGATTTTTAAGTAGAGACGTTGGCAGCAGCGTCTTTCTTTGTTTTTACAGTTTGTTTTTGAAAGCTACTTCTGCAAGGTGCGATGGAAAACACAGTCTATCTGGCAGTCAACGGTACTCTGATGAGAGGGCTAGAACTCAACCAAAACCTGCACTCAATTGGGGCAACCTTTGTGCGAGAAACTTCGACTGAAGCGGCTTATCGAGTCTGGTCGATCGGCGATCGTCATCCCGCAATGCTAAAAGTGTCTCAGGAAGGCGTGTCTGTTGCGGTTGAGGTGTGGGCGGTTCCTGTCGGTGGACTGAGTACGCTGCTAATCTCAGAGCCGCCTGGACTGTGTATTGGCAAGGTCAAGTTATCTGATGGGGAGGAGGTTCTGGGAGTGCTGGGCGAACCCTTTCTTTGTGAAGGTGAGCAAGAAATCACTCAATGGGGTGGCTGGCGAGCTTATATAGAACGCGACTTACAGCACGATTAAGACGAATGGCAAGCCTGATGTTTGTGGTGTGATGAAACGGTTATGACAGACAAGATAAACTCGGCAGAATATGTCGATCTGATGGCAGCCGTGGTCGGTTTGCCCCTTAATCCAGACTATCGATCGGGTGTAATCGCCAACTTTGAACGAATTCAAACGATCGCTCAACTGGTGATGGAGTTTCCTCTTCCCGAAACGGTGGAAGCTGCTCCGGTGTTTGAGCCATGAATTACGCCAATCTGGACGCAACTCAAATTTCTGAATTGGTGCGATCGCGACAAGTGTCTGCAAAAACGATCGTATCTGAAGCGCTGGCTCGCATTGCCAATCTTGACAAACTTTACAACTGTTTCACCACGGTTTTGGCGGAGTCGGCTTTGCAAGAGGCAGAACGGGTGGATGAAGCGATCGCCGATGGAAAAGATCCAGGCATCCTGGCGGGTGTGCCGTTTGCGGTCAAGGATTTGTTTGACATTGCTGGAGTGACGACGCTGGCAGGTTCTAAGATTAATGCCGAAAGACCGCCTGCGTCTCAAGATGCCGCTTTGGTGGCGCGACTCAAGCAAGTGGGAGCCATTCTGATCGGTGGCTTGAATATGGATGAGTACGCCTACGGGTTCACTACCGAAAATTCTCACTATGGCCCGGCTCACAATCCTCATAACTTAGAACGGATGACGGGCGGATCTTCGGGGGGATCGGCGGCCGCGATCGCCTCTGGTTTGGTGCCGATTACCCTGGGATCAGATACCAATGGCTCGATTCGCGTGCCGTCTGCTCTGTGCGGGATTTTTGGTCTGAAGCCGACTTATGGACGACTGTCTCGATCGGGTGCGTATCTATTTTCTAGCAGCTTTGACCACTTGGGGCCGTTTGCGCGATCGGTTCGTGACATCGCCACGGTTTTTGATCTGCTGCAAGGAGAAGATCCCAGCGACCCAGTTTGCACAAAGCGTCCTCCTGACTTGTGCGCCCCGGAGTTGGCGAAGGGAACAGACGGATTGAGGATTGCCGTTGCGGACGATTATTTTGCCAGAGGTGCCCAGCCTGAAGTGTTTGCCGCCGTCGAAAAAGTGGCGCAGGCGTTGGGTGTGACTCGACGGGTGACGATTCCAGAAGCACATCGGGCTAGATCTGCGGCGTTTGTGATTACCTCCTGTGAAGGGGCAAATTTACACTTTGCTGATCTAAAAAGCCGCCCTCAAGACTTTGACGAAGCAACGCGCGATCGCTTTTTGGCCGGCTGTCTCGTCCCCGGCACCTGGTATCAGCAAGCTCAACGATTTCGCAGTTGGTATCGCGATCGCGTGCGTGAACTCTTTCAAGATGTGGATGTTATTCTGGCTCCCACAACTCCTTGTGCGGCTCCGCTGATCGGACAGGAACACATTGAATTAGATCACGTCAAAGTGCTTACCCGTCCCAATTTGGGGATGTTTACTCAACCGCTTTCTTTTATTGGGTTGCCGATCATTTCGGTGCCGATTCAGCGATCGGGTCAGTTACCGTTGGGTGTGCAGATTGTGGCGGCTCCCTACAACGAAGCTTTGATTTTGCGGGTAGCTTCCGAATTGGAGGCACAAGGAATTGTTTCTGCTCCTGTGGTGGGTCAGTCCGTAAAATGAAAACCATCCATTCCCAAAGTCGGGAGTCTAGAATCACTTAATTTCTCATCTCTTTATGAAAAAAACAGTCGTTGTGGGTTCCTTGCTGATGTTGACGATCGGGCTTGGCGCAAAGCCCTTCATTCCTGCGGTGTCGGCTAAACCGAATACGATCGCCCAAGCTGCGAAGCCTACCGTCACCCCGCCCAAAATAGAATTGTTGACTCCGGGGGCACAGCCTCAGCAACCCTTGCGATTTAAGCCGATCGTCAACCAAAAAGAAACGGCAACCATGACGCTCAACATGGACATGAAGATGTCGTTTGGCGGCAACTCCATTCCTTCAAAGCTCCCCTCGACTGTGATGAAGATGGAAACTGTGGTGACAAAAGTTGATGCCAATGGCGATATTCACTACAGCTTTCGCTACACCGATGTCGATCTGATGGACAATGCGTCTCTGCCGCCTGCGGTGATCAAGCAACTGCGCGAACAGATGAAGCGGATGGTTGGGCTGAGTGGCTCATTTGTGGTTAACGATCGCGGTCAAACCAAGTCAGGCAATTTCGTAATTCCACCGGGGATTGATAGCAGAACTCGCCAAATGTTGGAGCAGATGTCTCAGTCGCTCGATCAATTTTCTTCCCCCTTGCCGGATGTGGCGGTAGGAGTGGGTGCCCAATGGCGAGTCGCAATGCCCATGACTCTAAATGGAGTTGCTGTCAACCAGACCGCAAACTATGAGCTAGTCAGTCTAAAAGATGGCGTGGCAACCCTAAAAGTTGCCCTGGTGCAGCAGGCAAATCCTCAAAAGCTCATGACTCCTGGAATGCCCAAAGGCGTAGAGATGACGCTCAAATCTCTCAATTCCACTGGACAAGGACAGACAATGCTTCGGCTCGATCGCCTTCTGCCCACCGATTCGAGTATTTCGCTCACCTCAAATGCCCAGATGCAAACCACCAATCCGCGATCGACTCAACCGATGACGATCGGCACCGAAACCCAAATGGAAATGACCTTCGGCTCAAAATAGCATTCTGTACGAACTGCGTCCTTCCCAAGAATCTCTTTAATTGACTTATAATGGGCCTTCCCTGAATTTGTCTGAGTTCAACTGACCAGCGGCTCAGGCTAAGATCAAAATAAAGGGATTGAGAGCGGTCATGCAATTTATCGATCAGGCAGAAATTCAAGTGCAGGCGGGGGATGGAGGCGATGGGATTGTCGCCTTTCGTCGCGAAAAGTATGTGCCTGCGGGTGGCCCGTCGGGTGGCAACGGTGGACGAGGCGGTTCGATCATTTTTAAGGCGGAAGCAAACCTGCAAACCCTACTGGACTTCCGCTATAGCCGTTTGTTTAAGGCAGAAAATGGTCAGCGGGGCGGCAGCAACAATAAAACAGGCGCATCGGGCGATGATTTGATGATTGAAGTTCCCTGTGGCACCGTGATTTATGATGCCGAATGCGATCGTATCATCGGTGACTTGACCAACCCAGGCGAAACGCTGCTAATCGCGCAAGGGGGACGAGGCGGATTGGGCAATCATTGTTTTTTGAGCAACCGCAACCGCGCCCCCGAAAATGCCTTCCCAGGACAGCCCGGCGAAAACCGCTTCTTGAGACTAGAGTTAAAACTGCTGGCAGAAGTTGGCATTATTGGCTTGCCCAACGCCGGAAAATCGACGCTCATTTCTGCGCTGTCTGCGGCTCGTCCCAAAATTGCTGATTATCCCTTCACGACGCTGGTTCCCAATCTGGGTGTCGTCAGAAAGCCCACGGGAGACGGAACGGTATTTGCGGACATTCCTGGACTGATTGAAGGGGCGCACACGGGCGCAGGTTTGGGTCACGACTTTTTGCGACACATTGAGCGAACTCGGTTGCTCTTGCATTTAGTAGACGCGACTTCTGAAACGGCGATCGCCGACTACCAAACTATCCAACAAGAACTCAAAGCCTACGGACGAGGATTAAGCGATCGCCCTCAAATTCTCGCCCTCAACAAAATTGACGCAGTAGACGACGAAGACTTGCAGGCACTCCTCACTGAATTTCAACAGTTGACTCAAGCTACAGTTTTTACGATCTCGGCCGTCACCCGCGCCAATTTAGACACCCTTCTCAATCAAGTTTGGCAAGGATTGGATGCCATTCAAGCCGCAGAAAAAGCTGAGTTAGAAGTGTTGGTCGGTGGGTAGAGAGGGGAGCGATCGCCTTTTCGGGAGCGACTCTCTCTATAAGAGTTTGCAAGAGCTTGCAGAACGGGATGGTATTTCTATTGATCAATTCATCTCAACAACAGTTGCAGAGAAGATTGCTGCATCAATCGATCGCGATTTAGAGGAATTGTCACAACGAGGTAGCCGAGCAAACTATGATGCAGTTTTAACGTGAATTCGATGAGGTTTTTTTGCTTCGTTCTTCAGCGCTTCTGCCCCCCAACCCCCCAAAATTGGGGGACTTTCAGACAAGATCTTGGGTTCAAAGTCCCTCACTCGTGGGGGATTTAGGGGGTTGCCTGGATTCACAACCGCAGCGAAAGATTTCATCGAATTCACGTCAGTTTTAGCAGAAGTGTCTGACGTTGAGCCAGAACCTTGTGACCAGTTAGTTACCGCTGGACTAAGGAGTGCATTCACTGTGGTGTAAAAAACTTGGCATTGCTGAATCCGGTCTAAATCGTCGAGATTGAAAGTCCGGAAGTCCCCTCGAATTGCAGGATTGGGAGGCAAATTCATACCATCCTTCAGCAATGCCAAAAATTCAATAAACCTTGAATAACATAATCTAACATTCTACCGAACGCTATGCTGTTGCGCGAGATGTTTGATTAGTTGAGATGAATGACAACGAGTAAATAGGGTCGCTACATTGTAGAAGCGCTCTCTGCTCTGCTAATCATTTGTGCAACTTCTTTGTTGGTGTTTAGACTCATGATCTCCATCTCTGGATGTTGTCTCTTAAACACGCGAAAAACTTCATCTGCAAATGCTTGTCCGATCGCTTCCACATCAGAGAAATCAAAAATAACCACTTTGAACTTATCAACTCCTGTTACTAGCCTTTTGGCTTGAGATCGTGATACTAATCTTTCATCTCCATATTGAGCTAGACGCACAGGAACGACTGTTTTTGTAAATGCATAATCGTCACCTGATGAGAAGTTATCAAATACTTGTTTTGAACTTCTCGACGTGTTGTTATTGAGCTTCATGGAAACGATCGTTCCAGGGATGAGATTACGTCGCTCTAAAATCCAATCTTCTGATTCATTGAATTCGTGAGAAAAATAGACATTGCCAGAGAAGATATTAAACTCGTCAAACATTCGTGATGTAAAAAAGATGCCTTGACCACTATGCCGCTCTGGGTCAGTTGTCAGTTTACCCTTGGCTAGTTCAAGTACTGCATGACGCTCATCATTGAGGTGTAACGCTCTCTGAATCTTCTTAAAAATTCCTTCTCCATCGTCACAGATGATGATTTCAGTATCAACTGCTGTTTTCTTGACTTGAATACTCACTTCTGTACCGGATGAGTGATCAATGGCATTGTTCAGCATCTTAGAACCTTTAACCACGATCGCGTTTTGCTTAACTAAAAGTTGAATATGTTTGTTAACGGCTTGTCTAGTAATGCCAAATTCTTGAGAGGTTAAAGTGGCAACATCCTCTGGATGATCTTCTACATTCATCAAGATAAACTGACGAATCTGTTCACCGCGCTTACGAGCCTTTACCACTAGCGCTTATTTCTCCTGAGTGTCAACCTTTGCTCTCTTTATAGTCAACCTTACATTCTGTATCGTCAACTTTTTGACTAGCAGAGTGTTTTAATTCTCTAGTCCCACATCGCCTTCTGACGGTTGAGAAATCTTTTCCCCTAATCGAGGTTCTGTCCCGGCTAACAGACGTTGAATGTTGGTGCGATGTCGCCAGATGACATAGAAACCACCCGCGATCGCAAACAACCCATAAGCTAATGGCTGACCCAACACAACCATCATCACCATAACGGCTAGGGCACCTGCGATCGAGCTAATCGATACAATTCGAGTGATTGCCAAACTCAACGCAAACACGCCCAGCGTACTCAACCCAACTCGCCAATCCATCGCCAACAACACGCCCAAACTCGTTGCGACTGACTTGCCACCTGTGAAGTTGAGCCACACCGATTTACTATGACCCAAGAGTGCCAGAAGTCCCGCCAGCGTCACGATCCAGGGCTGCCAGTTGGCGAGATTTACATCGACGATCTTGGTGTAGTACAACCATCCGGGGAGGTGCGTGAAAGCGAATTGAACGGCGGCGATCGCCAGCGCTCCCTTGCCAATATCGACCAGTAAAACAAAGGCTGCCGGAAGTTTTCCCACAGTTCGCAAAACATTCGTCGCCCCCGTTGACCCTGATCCTTCTTGCCGAATGTCAATGCCTTTAGCCACTCGCCCGACCCAGTAGCCTGTCGGAGTCGAACCCAGCAGATAAGCGAGAATGAGCAGCAGTCCGTTGTTGATGTACCAGGGAAGCATGGGAGGGATGAGGGATGAAGGATGAGGGATGAGAAGCTTGGTGGAAGAATGCAGGTTTATCTCTTACTAGCATCAACCAGTTTGGAGCTTATGAATTAAAACTCATGGATGACCAATTCGTTCTTTCACCTTTTCTTTCACGTTTAGTAAAGATAGGTCTGTTGCATCTGTTGAGGACTGGGCGCAAAGGCGATCCACATCGGAAATTGCAGCATTGCGAGGCTGATCAGTTCTTCGGTTTCGTCGATCACGATCAAGGGCAGTAGACCGTCTTTGACAAAGCGATCGGCTTTCAATGCCAACGGTTCGGGAGTCTCAAACAGGGTGAGGCCGCGATCGCTGCCAAAATCACTGCGCGACACACCGAGACAATCTTGTAGCCCGCGTCGCCATTCGCCCAATCGCTCTGGAGAGTTGGCGAGAATTAAGGTACGAAGGCGATCGCCATAGAGGTTGTACAAAATCGAAATCGCTGCTGAAGCCACCAGAATGTTTTGTAGCCGCGAACCCATTGTCCGAACGGCTCCTCGACCACCCTGAGTCAAAAACCAGTTAGACACTCGCTCGGCGTGAATTGGCTCAAAGGTGCGGCGTAGCTTCCAGACGGGGCCATAGTAGTCGGGCTGATTGCGAAACTGATCGATCAAACTGCGAATCTTTTGCGTCTGATCTTGAAAACTCTGGTCAGCAAATTTGGGAGTAGAGGAACGCCCTCTTGACGATGACTCGAAAGGATCGCTCTTCTTCTCAACTGCCGGAATGACTTGTTCGGGTGCTTCTGGAATCTGCAATTCTAACTGTTCTGCGGCCAAGGCAAGATCCTGTAAACTGCCCACCAGATAGTCTTTGAAGCTCTGGACGCGAATGGCGATTTCTTGAGATGAGCCAGCAAACGTCGTCCGCATCTCGTTGCGAATTCGTTCTTGACGGCGTTCTAGCTGATCGACCGAGACCTGCAACGTTTGGCGACGGCGTTCTAGATCACTCAGCCCATCTTTAACCAGCTTGCTCAAAACAGACTGTGCCTCTGAGATTTGGGCTTGCAGTTGGTCACGGGTCGATCGCAGCGCCGCAATTTCTCTTTCTAACTCAGCCGTTTGCAGTGCGCTGGTTTCCTGAGAAGCGTCTGGCTCGGCTGGCTTGCTCACCAATCCCAAATCAGGCAAAGGCTGTAAATTTTCGGCAGCGTCGATTGCAGAATCTTCATCGTCTGGCATTTGGGGCGGAAACTCATCAGAATTCATAGCAGACCAGGGAGTAGGGAAAGTCAGGAAACAGAACTTTTAGGAAATCGTTGCTCTAAAACAGGGCGAAGGGTTTTGGGATCAAAAATAATCGGCAGAAAGTGGATACTGTTGACTTCTTTGAAGTAGAAGAGAATCGGGACGGGAGACCAAAAAATCTCCCAATTTTGCCAATCTCGATAAGGGAATCGACGAATCAGCTTATCACCTCTAAAGATGTCGAGATCCGTCGGCGTAAATTTTAGGCGCAGCGTCACCGCCTGAATCATCAAAAACAGCCCAAACAGTCCGATCGCCAGCGCCACCCAGACCTGAACCCACACAATCGCAATCGCCGCCAACACCAGCACGATCGGAATGTTGTAGCTCGGAGCCAGCTCGACGGTTTGATCCGACGCAAAAGAGGCAGTCATAGCGTTTCTCCCACTACTTACGGCACTCTATTTATTCTAAAGACCAATGGCGATCGCAGAGAAATTCTGAAGAAAATAGGGAGATGACGCGAAGGGGGAAGGGCAAAGGGTGAAATAAAGATTCGATCTTCTTCCAGATCTGACTTTTTGAGGCTTCTCTATGACATGGCAGCGTCCCGATGGCCGACGACCCGATCAACTGCGTCCCGTTTTGTTTGAGCGCAGGTTTACCAAGTTTGCGGCGGGGTCGGTGTTGGCAAAGTGTGGAGAAACTCAAGTGCTGTGTACGGTGACGATTCAGCCCAGGGTGCCGCGATTTTTGGTGGGCAAAGGTCAGGGTTGGTTGACCGCAGAATATCGGATGTTGCCCGGTGCCACGCCCGAACGTCAGGAACGAGAGTTTCTCAAACTGTCTGGCCGGACTCAAGAAATTCAGCGCTTGATTGGGCGAAGTTTGCGTTCAACCTTGGATATGGAAGCTCTAGGAGAACGTACCCTGACGATCGATGCCGATGTGCTGCAAGCCGATGCCGGGACGCGCACAACTGCCATTACAGGCGGATTTGTTGCCCTGCAAGACGCGATCGACCAGCTACTCAAACAGGGAGAACTGGAGCGATCGCCGATTATTCATCAAGTGGCTGCCGTCTCGGTTGGCTTACTCGAAGGGGAACCGTTTCTTGACCTGGACTACACCGAAGATGTGACAGCCGAAGTGGATTGCAATGTGGTGATGAACGAGTCGCTTAACGTGATCGAAGTGCAAGGCACCGCCGAGTCGGGGAGCTTTAGTCGGACGCAGTTAGATCAAATTATGAACTTCGCTGAGAAGGGGATTCAAGACTTGCTAGAATTGCAGCGTCAGACCTATCAGCCGTAATGTTTCTGACCTGATTCAAACTTAGGAATTCCTGCAATTTTGGCTATAGATCTCTGGTTTCTCTCTGCAAAAACCTATCAGATAGGAACCAGCCGTTTTGTTCTTGATGACTTTACTTGACAATTCTTGATTGAGTTTGAGCATGTCTTACCAAGACCATCTAACGGTTAACAGTGACCTCACCGTCCTCAATCATGTGCAGAGGTGGTTTGAGCAGTTTTGGCACCAGCATAATTCTCAATTGACCTGGCGTGATAGTCAGCTTTATCGGTTGAATCTGGCCCTTGCCGAAGGATTCACGAATGCGGTTCGTCATGCTCATTGTGGGCTGTCTTCCGAAACGTCGATCGAAATCGAAGTCGCCCAACACGACGATCGCACCGAAATTCGCATCTGGGACTGGGGACAACCCTTTGACCCTACCCACCTCGAAGAACCCGAACCCGGCACCCTCAGAGAAGGCGGCTACGGCTGGTTTCTACTCCGACGACTCGCTGATCGCGTCACCTACGATCGTCAGGGACAACGAAACTGTCTACTGATCGTCAAATATACAAACTGATTACAAACTGATTACAGCTAAGAAAAGTCGTGACTTCATTTCACGCCTCACCCCTCACGCCTCACTCCTCACTAGAAACGTTAAGCTAGACTTGGTAGAGCATTCCAGCAGACAAAAGGCAAGTGGAAATGATGAAAGGTCGGACTAAGGCAGTGACAAGTCGGAATCCTCTTCGGAGAAGCTCATCCGTCACGCGCATGGTGATGATTGGCTTTATTGTGGCACAGAGCATCATCGGCAATCCGGCGATCGCTCAAAACCGGGAGTCGCTGACCTATAGCCAACTGCTACAAAAAATTGATGCTGGAGAAGTGGCCAAGGTCGAACTAGACGAAGCGCAACGGGTCGCCAGAGTCCAGCTAGACAAACAAAAGAAAAATGAGCCAATGATCGAAGTGCCGCTGCTCGATCGCAACCCCGAATTGATTGAACGGCTCAAGGCAAACAAGGTGAGCTTTGATTCTCAGCCAACGGCAGATAATAGCGTCGTCATGGGGCTGGTCGCCAACCTGCTGTTGTTTGTGCTGTTGATTGCGGGGCTGTTGCTGATTTTGCGACGGTCTACCAATGCGCCCGGTGGCCCAGGGCAAGCGATGAGTTTTGGCAAGTCTCGCGCTCGGTTTCAGATGGAAGCCAAAACAGGCGTGATGTTTGATGACGTGGCGGGCATTGAGGAAGCGAAAGAAGAACTGCAAGAAGTCGTCACTTTTCTCAAAAAGCCAGAACGCTTTACGGCTGTCGGTGCGCGGATTCCCAAGGGCGTTTTGCTGATTGGGCCGCCTGGAACGGGGAAAACACTGCTGGCAAAAGCGATCGCGGGTGAGGCTGGCGTGCCTTTCTTCTCGATCTCTGGATCTGAATTTGTGGAAATGTTTGTCGGTGTCGGAGCTTCTCGCGTCCGTGACTTGTTCAAAAAAGCCAAAGAAAACGCTCCCTGTATCATCTTTATTGATGAAATCGACGCAGTAGGACGGCAGCGCGGCACTGGAATTGGCGGCGGTAACGACGAGCGAGAACAAACCCTCAACCAGTTGCTGACTGAGATGGACGGCTTTGAGGGCAATACAGGAATCATCATCATTGCTGCGACCAACCGACCGGATGTGTTAGATTCTGCCTTGTTGCGTCCGGGACGCTTCGATCGTCAAGTCACGGTCGATCTGCCCAGCTTCAAGGGTCGGTTGCGAATTTTAGAAGTCCACGCTCGCAACAAAAAACTGGCTCCCGAAGTTTCTCTAGAAGCCGTAGCCCGTCGGACTCCTGGCTTTTCGGGGGCCGAGCTTGCCAACCTGCTCAACGAAGCGGCCATTCTCACGGCCCGTCGCCGCAAAGATGCCGTCACTCCGCTCGAAATAGATGACGCGATCGACCGTCTCACCATTGGTCTGACCCTAACGCCGCTGCTCGACAGCAAGAAAAAGCGCCTGATTGCCTACCACGAAGTTGGTCACGCCTTACTGATGACTGTTCTCAAAACTTCTGGACTCAACAAAGTCACCATCATTCCGCGCTCTGGGGGGATTGGCGGCTTTGCTCAACCTGCGATCGACGAAGACATGATTGATAGTGGGCTTTATAGTCGGGCGTGGATGCTGGATCGGCTGACGATCGCGATGGGAGGTCGGGCCGCCGAAGAAGAAGTGTTTGGCGAATCAGAGGTGACGGTTGGAGCCAGCGGCGATTTGCGCTACATTGCAGACTTAGCGCGAGAAATGGTGACTCGTTACGGCATGTCTGACCTGGGATTAGTCGCCCTCGAAGGCGGTGGTAACAACGAAGTCTTTTTGGGTCGCGGCTTTACCCCACGCAATGAATATTCTGAAGATGTCGCCGTTCAGATCGATCACCAGGTGCGCGAAATCGCCGTCCGCTGTCATGCCGAAGCCCGCCGCATTATCAGAGAAAATCGTCCTCTGGTCGATCGCCTGGTCGATCTGCTGCTAGAACAAGAGACGATCGACGGTGAAGAGTTTCTCAAGATTGTGGCAGACTACCGCGAAACTCCACAGCCAGCGATGTCTGGAGTCAAAGATTCTGTTGCCATTGCTAAAGACTCTTAAGGGAGCGGTACTAAAGCTAAATGCAGAAAAAGTTCCTCCGTAGCCCAAGATTTAGGGTAGACACGGAGGAACTTTTATTATTGAGATTATTTAGTCTAATGTGAATTCAGTGAAATCTTGCGCTGCGGTTATCAATCCAACCCGCCCCTGAATTTCCTATCACTGAGGGACAAGGGCAAAATATCACAGCGGAAAAAGCTTCATCGAATTGACTAACCCGAATTAACTACCCAATGAACACCCTAAATATTCTGTTTCTCTAGTTGGCAGGTCTACTAGACACCGATCGTCCACCTGATTGTTCTGCGTACATGGCTCTCAGCACCAAGGCAGGGTCAACCCATTGTCTGGAATACTTGAGACCCCAATGAAGGTGTGGGCCGGTTGTGCGACCTGTCATGCCGACGCGACCAATTCGGGCACCTGCGGGGATGGCTTGACCTTCGTAGATTTGCAGACCACCGGAGCGATCGCTCAAATATTGCCCGTTTCCATCTTTCTCGACGTGACCTTGCATGTGACAGTAGACGTGTTCCCAGTTGCCCGACTCGATCACAATAGACGTGCCACAAGCGGAGTGATCAGACACTTCAACAACTCGACCCGTCCACCAACTGCGAATGTAGCTGCCTTCGGGAGCCGCCATATCTAGCCCTCGGTGAAATTCCTGATTGTAGGAGCCATCGGGCGATTGACGGTAGCCAAAAGGAGAGGTGTAGCCCTGAAAGTTTTCGACTGGGAAGGAAGCCCCTTGCCAAGTGCCCGTTGCGATCTCGGTTGAGCCTGGCTCTACGGCTGCGACAGTCTGACTCAAGCTAACGGTAATCGCGGTTGCAATACCGAGTGTGATGATGAGCAGTCGCTTTACAAAGGTAGAGCTAGCCAGAGTCCGCAACGATTTGAGGTGATTCATTCCTTCACTCCTCGACATAGATTTTTCAGGAGAAAACGGGTGAATTTCTGTAAATGCACAAGAAGTAGGAGTTGTGAACGACAGAATTTCTTTGGACAAATGCTAAGGCTCATTTAAGCACAAAAGTCCTGTGTGAGCCGGAAATTTTCCTGACTCAACATTCTCTCAATGCTCGTTAGAACACGGTTGCTTTGCAGAATCTTCATATAAGAACAATTAAGAACGATCGCTTTCTCCGTCTAAACCACGAGCTTCGCCAATCCCAGGTAGCTAAGTCCCTCAGTAGTTACCTCAAATCGACAGGGCAGCACTTCTAAACCGAGGGCGATCTCTTCGAGTTACCCGCAAGGGGTCGCTTCGCGCAATAATTGACCATACAGCGGATCGGCTGTGTCTCCGGGCGAAAATTGGTCACAGTCGCCTCGATTGATAAAGTAGAGCATCACGGCTCGGTGTTGAGGTAGCAGGGCAGCCAGTTCGCGCAGGTGTTTTTGTCCACGGGTGGTCACGGTGTCTGGAAAGAGGGCGACTCCTTGCAAATCTCTCGCAGCGATCGTCTGGTTTGTCCAGGTCGTGTTTTTGACTTCGAGGTAGAGAGGGCGCTCTAATTCGCCGCCTGTGAGCCTGAAATCGATGCGGCTTTTTTCTTGACCGTAGGGGACTTCGGAGGCGATCGTGCTGTACTTTCCCAATTCAGGAAACAAATATTTCTCTAGCGCCAGTTTGATGACTCGATTGGGGAGGGCGGTGTTGATGCCTGTCCAGACGGGGGAGCCATTGTCGCTGACGGCGATCGTTTCCCAGGTATAAGCCAGTTTTCGAGTGGGGTTGTCGCTGCGAGACACTTGGACGGGGTTACCGGGAATACACACACCCGTCATTGGGCCGGTATTGGGACAGTGGGCGGTAATCACTTCGCCCGAAGCTAACTCAATGTCGGCAAAAAATCGCTTGTAGCGTTTGAGCAAGATGCCAGGGTAGAGAGGGGGATATTTGTAAATCAGGTCGGGCATTGCAGGGGATGAGGTGTGGATTCTGGACGTTAGATTCTGGACTTTGGACTTCAGACGGGAATGCAGCTTAACGCTTCTGTCTTCTGTGAAAGTTAGCGATCGGGTACATTCACCCAAGTTCCGGTTTCGTTGGATTCGTGGCACAGATCCATGAGTTGCTGTGAGGCGATGCCTTCTTGTAGAGAGGGGGAGAGGGATTCGTGGCGATCGATGCCTCGTACAAACTGATCGACGACTCGAATGAAGGGGGCAATTCTGCCGTCTGCGTAAACTTGGGAAAAAGCCAGCCGTTTGGGAATTTCTAATTCTGACAAGGCTTCGCCCGTTTGACTGCCCCAAAGTTTGAAGCCGTGAACGTAGTCTTTTGGGTTGTCGCTGCCGAGAATTAGAGTGCCTCGATCGCCGTAGACTTCGACCCAGTGGCCCCGTCCTTGATAGGTGGCGGCACTTAGACAAAATTGGCAGGGCGTGCTATCGGCCAGTTCGAGCATGATGGTGCCTACGTCATCGGCATCGACGGGTTTTAACACGCCAGTTTGCGGATCGGGGCGTTGGGGAATGGTGACGTGTAAGCGGGCGGACAATCGATCGACGGAGCCAAACAGCCAGTTAATGTAATCGAACGCATGGGAACCGATCGCGCCCAGTGCTCCGCCGCCTTGCTCTTTGCGAGCATACCAGTTCCACGGACGGGAGGCATCGGCTCGACTCGATACGAGCCAGTCAATTTTGATCAAGCGTTTTTGCCCGACGTAGTTTTCTGAAAGCAATTCGGCTAGTCGCTGCCACGCGGGGACAAAGCGAAACTCAAAGTTCATCGTGGTCACAACACCTTGCTGGAGCGCCAGAGTTTGTAGCTGTTTGGCTTCTGAAACGCAGAGGGCTGTGGGTTTTTCTAAAAGCAAATGTTTTCTAGCATTCAGCACTGTTTTGGCCATCTCAAAGTGTAAGAACGGCGGCGTTGAAATGCTGACAGCGTGGACATTTGGCAGGGAGACGATTTCTTCTACAGTCGTGCAGGCGTGAGGAATATTGTGAGTTTTGGCAATCTCTTGAGCTTTCTGCAAATCGCGATGATAGACAGCGACAATTTCTGTGCGCGGATGTTCTTGAAAGCCGGGAATATGAACTTTTTGACCGAAGCCCGTACCCACGATCGCTACACCAATTGGAGACTGTGAAGAAAAAACCATAAGAAAAAAGCTTGAGGTTAGGGTTTAATATCAGGGGACTTTAGACAGGAGACGTTAGACAAGAGACGGAGCAGCATTTAAAGTCTTCGGTCTTTGTCCAATGTCCAATGTCCAACGTCCAATGTCCAACGTCCTATTGCAAAAATCGCAGCGTGAATGGATATCGATAAGACTGACCATTGTAGGCTTTGACCGCAGCTAAAACAATCACCGCGATTTGAAAGAATCCGAACAACGCGACTATAGAGATGAGCAGCACCAATAGCCAGTTAAAAACAGTCCATATAGAATTACTAGAACTCGGCGAAGTCAATATAATTCCACAGGTCATTAAAAATAGAAAAATGAATAGAATGCCAATAGAAATTGTATAGATAGCCATTGAAATCTGAAAGTTGAGCGACTCTCTCCCTTGATCATCGACAAAAGGATGCTGGTCACGACCGCCCATCCAGACTAGATAAGGCACAATCAAACTGACGAAAGGAATCAACACACAATTACACGGGGCACAAACGATCGCTGACAAGTGACAAGCCATTCCCCATAGACGAACTGATCGAGGCAATTGATACATATTAAACAGAAGCCTCTCCTCGAATCGGTATGGATACCGTAAAAATTGTCTGACCCGGATGGCTGTCTACTTCTAACGTTCCTTCGTGTTTTTCGATAATCTTTTTGACAATACTTAATCCCAGTCCGTTGCCTTCGCCTCTCGGTTTGGTGGTAAAAAAGGGTTCAAATAGTCTGTTTTGTATGTCCAAAGGAATCCCCGGCCCGTTGTCGCAGATGCTTACTTTGAGTTCACGATCGCACACACCAACCGATATCACCAGTGTTCCTCGATAGTTCATCGCTTGCAGCGCGTTTTGAATCAAATTCGTCCAGACTTGGTTAAGTTCATCGGGGTAACAGAGAATTGGCGGCAAATCGGCATAGTGACGAATCACCTCAACTCCAGTTTTGATTTGGCTGTGATAGAGCGTCAGAGCGGTTTCGATGCCTTCAAGAATGTCTGCTTCGACAAGATAACTTTGTGACTGCTGATGAGCGTAACTTTTGAGCGCAATCACTACTTTGGCGGCTCGATCGCTAGCACTTACCAGAGTGCGAATGCTTCTTTGTAAACAGGTTAGTCGATCGGCGACATTCAAAATTTCTGGGCTGTGAGCGTCTTGTAGCAGTTCTAGAAATCTAGGTAGCGGGGTGTAAAGTCCCATGTCAGTCAGTGTGTCAGCAATCACGTCAGCGTTGTCAATATTGTGAGTTTGTAATTGCTCGATCAGCGATCGCTTACATTGACGTTTTTCTCGCGTCGATAGGGGAGCGTTGACTTCTGATGATTGGGCAATTAGAGCAAAAAAGTCTTGCTGTCGCTCTGGGCAAAGGGTTTGTAGAAATTGTGGCAGTTCTGGTAGATCTTGTTTGAGAACATGGGTCATATTGTCGGCTGACGATCGAATCGCTCCCAAAGGCGTGTTTAATTCGTGAGCAACACCTGCAACCAATTGACCCAAAGCGGCCATCTTTTCGGACTGAATTAACTGGGCCTGTGTAGACCGTAATTCTTCTAGTGTTTCTGCTAAGTCTTGATTTTTTTGTTGTAGGTTAGATTGGAGCGATCGCAGTGCCAAATGAGTGCGAATTCTTGCGATCACTTCTTCGACTTGAAACGGCTTTGTGATGTAATCAACTCCACCCACCGAGAAGGCTTTGACTTTATCAAATACATCCGTCAACGCACTCAAAAAAATAACCGGAATCTCACGAGTCCGATCGCTCTGCTTTAATCGCCGACACACTTCGTATCCGTCCATGTCGGGCATATTGATGTCGAGCAAAATTAGATCAGGCGGAAACCCATGAGCCGCCGTCAGAGCTAGCTTTCCACTGGTGACAGGACGCACTTTATACCCTTGCTGAGTCAACAGTCCAACTAAGAGACGCAGGTTATCAGGGGTGTCATCAACGACCAAAAGATTGGGAAGAGAATCAGTCATGGAATCACTCCTAATACCTGCTCATAATCAAATCGGTCAATACAAGCTTGAATGGCAAAGGCTAAGTCAGGATTCTGCGTTTTGATCTGGTCGATCGCTCTTGCAGCTAACTCTAAGTCAACGTTTAACAAAGCTTGTTTGAGATCCAAAATCCATTCTGACGGAAGTAGACTAAAACTCTCGATCGTCAACACTTCTTGGATGGAGTGATAAACCTGATCAGAAACGGTATCTGCATAGATATATTCCACACCGAGATGTTTTTGCATGATGGCGAAGATGTCAGATTCTCGAAAGGGTTTGCGAACGAAATCATCACATCCCGCCGAAAGGATCACCGATCGCTCTTCTTCTAACACGCTGGCCGTGAGTGCAATGATGGCGATCGCTTGTCCTTGGGTGGTTGATTTGATCTGTCTGGTGGCTTCATAGCCGTCTAAAATTGGCATTCGCATATCCATCCAGATCAGGTGGGGTTCCCATTGGTGAGAGAGGGCGATCGCGGCTTGTCCATCGCTGGCTTCTCTGACCTCAAACCCCAGGGGAACTAGCAGTTTGACCAATAGCCGACGGTTGATCACTGCATCATCTACCACCAGAATTCGGTATAACGGTTGATTAGCTTGAAGGGCGACGACTCGCTGCGGCGGCTGTTGTGATTTGACCTGGGCCGCTTCCACCACAGAGACAGGAATGTGAAACGCAAAGCAGGTGCCCTTGTTGACCTCAGACTGTACGGTGATCTCGCCGCCCATTAGCTGCACAAATTTTTGGCTAATAGACAGTCCTAATCCGGTGCCTTCTCTCGCCGCTTTGCCAATTTCGGTCTGGACAAAGGCCTGAAAGATGGTGTCGAGTTCGATAGGAGGAATGCCCGCCCCGGTGTCTTTGACCTCGAAGGAGAGTGAGGCGTGAGGCGTGAGGCGTGAGCAGTGAAGAGGTGAGCTAACGCTTAGGGTGATGGTGCCGTGGGTGGTGAATTTGATGGCGTTGCTGAGGAGGTTGATGAGGATTTGGCGGAGTTTGGTTTGGTCAGCTCGGAGAAAGCGGGGAGTGTTGGGGGCACGATCGACGACCATCCGCAGATTTTTTTGCACGGCTCGTAGATGAAACATGGCGCTCAGATCGTCTAAAAAGTAGTCGAGATCAAAGTCGGTGGGGGTGAGGGTGGTTTGTCCGGCTTCGATTTTGGAGAGGTCGAGGACGCTGTTGATTAACGCCAACAAATGTTCGCCGCTGCGGGTGATGATGTCTAGATTTTCTAGCTCGTCGGGCGATCGAGTACTGCGCTGCATCAGTTGGGCAAATCCTAAAATGGCGTTGAGGGGCGATCGCAGTTCGTGACTCATGTTGGCCAAAAATTCGCTTTTGGCTCGACTCGCGGCATCGGCGGTCAGTTTTGCCTGTTTGAGTTCTTGTTCGGCAAGCTTGCGATCGGTGACATTACGCGCCACCCAGACGACAGAGTTTTCGTCAATGGGAGAAATGCTGGCATCTGACCAAATTTCTTGCCCGTTGATGGTCAGTTTGTACTCGACATCCAGCGTCGTTTGTGTCTCCAGGGTTTGCAGAATGTAGCCCGAAAAGCGATCGGCAATCTCAGACGGAAAGATCTCATGCAGCGCTTTGCCTAGCCGAATTCCTGACGGGCGATACATCAGCGTTTTGCGACCCGTTGAGGGAATTTTGAGATGGCGGCCGTGGCGATCGTATACAAAAATCAATTGATCCATCGCCTTAAACAACGCCTGCATTTCAGCATTGGACTGGTTAGCGATTTCCTCAGCTTGCTGGCGTTCCTGGACTTCTTTTTCTAAGGCTTGTGTGCGATCGTAGACTTTCTGTTCGAGCGATCGGGCGTAGTCTTCTAGCCGTAACCGAGATTGTTGAATCTCACCGCTCATGTGGTTAAAAGAAGTGGCCAGCACGTTGAGTTCTTGAATGCCGCCAATTTTGATCGGTTTGTCAAATTCACCCTGAGCAATTTTTTGGCTCGACGCAACCAATCTGAGAATGGGACGAGTCAGCGATCGCGCCGCCAAAATTCCCAACCCGATCGCAATGCCCAACGCAATCAAACAGAGCCAGAGCGTTTTCTGAGTATTGGCGTTGATGGTTGCCATAAAATCAGACTCCGGCACGACGACGACAATCAGCCAATCTAAGCCAAAGCGATCGGCAAACGGAGCAACCTTCACCAATTGACGCTGATCATCAAGCCGAAAACTGAGTTGTTGACTGCTATCGATGTCCGCCACGGTGCCAAACTGTTGTTGCAAATGTTGAGCCGTCGATCGAATCAAGCGATCGTCACTTTCAGAAGCAGCCAGTCGTTTTTTTTGCCCATCCAGCAGCGTTTGACGATCAGCCGAACTCGCCACCAATGCGCCAGATCTTTCTATGACAAAGGTTTTGCCCGTTCGCCCTACTTCCAGTCGCTTGAGAAACTCGCCCACATGCGACAACACAAAGTCAGTGCCAATCACACCGCGCAGTTTGCCTGATTTATACAGCGGTTGAGCCAGCGTAATTTTGGGTCGTTGTTCTGCAAAATCAAGATAAATCGGACTCCAGATCGGCTGTTTTGCAGTGACTGCGGCTTGATACCAGGGGCGCTGGCGCGGGTCGTAGGGCTTCTTGGTCGCCAGCAGCGTTGTAGGATTGCCCTCAGCATCGATCGCATAGCTTTGAAATCGACGATTTGTAGAGCGATCCGATCGTCCCACTTCCCAATTGCCGTTCGACTGAAATCCTAATCCCACAAAATCGCCTTGAGTGCTGCCAAAATACAGGGCCGAGACACTCATCGAGTCAAACAAAAACCGTTGCTTCCAAAACGATCGAGTCAGACTGCTGACATCTTGCGGATCGGCTTGCCCCAGCGCGATCGTGTCCGTGTTTAACTGATTAATCACCCGTGGCGTTTCCAAATGGTGAGTCAGTTGTTGAGTAATGCGATCGCTGACGTTATCCATCAACTGATGCGCCAAATCATCGATCGCCCGCTGCCCATTGCGAAACGAAAAATATCCCACTGCCCCCACCGCCCCCACCATCTGAATCACCAGCGGCACCACGATCGCAACCTGAAGCGAAATTTTAGAACTCATAGGGCAAATAAGAACCTAAAGCAAAACGCCCAACTCAACCCTTCTCATCCCTCATCCCTCATCCCTCATCCCTCATCCCTCATCCCTCATCCCTCATCCCTCACGCCCAGCGGAACAAAGTTCTCCCCCATCCCTGCCCCGATCGGCAACGTAAACCAAAACGTCGCTCCCTGATCAATCTGGCTGCTCACCCCAATTTGTCCCCCGTGGGCCGTGATAATCTGCCGACAAAGATATAGCCCCAACCCCAGACCTAGCGATCGACGAGACCGATTTTCTGGAGACCGATTGCCCTGCACATAGCGATCAAACAGCCCGTCACAGTCCGCTTTGGTCATGCCAATTCCATCATCTTGAATCGTACAGCGCACTTCCAAAGGCTCTAGTTCGATATTCAGCGTCAGACAGATGCCAGGGGGATTGTGTTTGATCGCGTTGACAATCAGATTTTCGTAGACGCGCCTGAGTTGGGTTGGGTCAGCCTGGACTAGCGGAATTTTGACCTGACAGCGATCAACCAGCGTTGCCCCATGTTCACTGATCCAGGGTTCGAGTTCTTGAACGATCGCAGATACCAGTTTTTTTAAGTCGATCGACTGACGGTGCAGGCTCAGTCCCACTAGGTCGCTGGAATGGGCTTCTAATAGAGAATCGAGCATTTGTAGCTGGCGATCGCTACTCTCAGTCATCCGATTCAAGACAGGCCGCGGGAGTGGAAGGACTTCTCCAGGCTTAGTTTGCAGCTTTTTTAACACCAACAACATCCCCATCAGCGGCGTTCTCAAATCGTGAGAAACTGCATAGAGAAAATCTTCCTTGACCTGACTGAGCGTTTCTAACTCCTGCATTTTTTGCTGAAGTTGCAGCGTGCGTTCCTGAACTTGATGTTCTAAATTAACGTTGAGTTGTTCGACTTTTTGGTAAAGCTGCGTCAGTTCTGTGTGCGCGTGTTGTAGCTGAAGAGACTGCATCTCTAGTTTGCGATCTTTGAGATAGCTTTGAATCGCCTCCAACACAACCATATTCAAATCTTCGGGCTGCCACGGCTTGCTGATATATCGATAGAGCTTGGCTTCTCGAATCGTTTTGCTCACGGCTTCTAGATCCGCTTGTCCGCTAATCATGATATTCAACGTCTTAGGTGAACATTCATGAACCCGCTTGAGCAATTCATCTCCTTTGAGACCGGGCATAATGTAGTCCGCCAAAACCAGAGCCACTTCACATTTGTCTCGCTGAAGGTCATCAAATAGCTCTAGCGCTTCCTCACCCCCTTCTGCGGTCTCGACGAGACAATCTTTGCCTAATAGCTGCTTTAACTCGATCTTGAGACTTTCCAAAATCGTCGAATCGTCATCTACACAAATGACAACGGGTTTGCTCATGGCGGGATTAATCCAGTTGCAGAAGTTTAGCGATCGTTGTGAGCGGTCAAAGGCAACCATTTTTGAGTGAAGCGTGATCCAAAAACTGCCTTGATATTGATCGGATTTTTGATCGGATTTTCTGGGTTAATTATCTCGCACTTCTTAGAATCCTACCGATCTGTATTGTGACCAATCGCACGATGACTGCTTCACAAACGTTCGATCGCTGAAATTAAACTGCGTTGTGACTATTTTTTACCGCTAGAGGTATCTACATCCCCCTAGAATAGTAACCAGGTCAGACACTCAACAGCAGAAACGCGCAATTTGCAGTTTCTTGACCTAGACAATCGCCCAAATCAAGCACTTAACCGGAGTGAGGACGTGCCCAAGTCCCCAAAGTATCTGTTGATTGGATCGCTCGAAGCCTATAGCGGCAAGTCGGCGACCATTTTAGGAATCGCTCATCAACTCAAAGCCAAAGGGTTAGATATTGCCTATGGTAAGCCTCTAGCAGGCGGCTGGGGTCAATCTCAGATGGATGACAATGATGGAGACATGCAGTTTGTCGCCCAGACGTTAGGGCTTGCAGACGATCGCCTTCAATCAACGCTGCTGACTTTAGACAACGACACGGTGCAAAAGCGGCTTTTGGGAGAAGACACGACAGATTATCGTCAACAGCTTTTTGAACAAAGCCAACAGCAGAGCGGCGATCTCGTGATTCTCGAAGGGTCAGGAACGCTGGAGGAGGGCAAGCTGTTTGATTTGTCTCTACACCAGATTACACACACAATTCAAGCGTCGGTCTTGCTGGTGGCGCGGTTTCACTCGCTCTTGCTATTAGATGGGCTGATTGCCGCCAAAGAGCAGCTACAAAACCATCTGATCGGCGTGGTGATCAATGATGTGCCGTCTGACCAAGTTGAGACGATCGAGACGCTAGTCCGACCGTTTCTTGAAAAACACGACATCAAACTGTTTGGAATTTTGCCCAGCAGTAAGCTTCTTCGCAGTGTCAGCGTGGGTGAATTGGTCAAACAACTCAAAGCCGAGGTGTTGTGTCGTCCCGATCGCCTTGATCTAATGGTCGAAAGCCTGACGATCGGCGCAATGAATGTCAACTCTGCACTCAAATACTTTCGGGCGCGACAAAATATGGCGGTGGTCACGGGGGGCGATCGCACTGATTTGCAGCTTGCCGCTTTAGAAACCTCTACTCAATGTCTGATTCTAACGGGACACATTCCTCCCTCCAAAGCGATTATCAGTCGGGCTGAAGATCTAGAAATTCCCATTCTGTCTGTTGACCTCGATACCTTGACGACGGTGGAAATTGTCGATCGCGCCTTTGGTCAGGTTCGGTTACATGAGCCGATCAAATATCAGTACGTTTGCCAGATGATCAAAGAATATTTTGACTGCGATCGTCTGCTTGCAGAACTGGGGCTAGAACCCGCTGGAGCCATTAGTTAAGAAAAGATGGCGTTGCTGAATCAGGGGGTGTGCCCCAAAGCGGCGGGAACCCCAAGGTTCAAAGTCCCCCAAAATTGGGGGATTTAGGGGGCGAAAAGATGGACACTTCCCACAGATTCATCTCTCCAATCAGCAATGCCGAAAGGATTAATAAAACTGACGGATGCTGCTGGCTTCACAGGTTAAGACATTTTTCTAGTCTGCGAAGGCAGGCTTCGTTCTTGTAGGCGCGGTTTGAACCGCCAGCCAGAATGAGGAGTGGTCTAATTTTCGAGCCTGAGAATAACTTTCAGATTTAATGGCTCAAACTTTGGTTAAAACAGGCTCTGGAGACAGACGACAGAGAATCTGCTTGAGAACCATTGCTGTCCAGTCGATATCTTCTTCTGTGGTGTCGCGTCCAAACGTTAAGCGAATTCCTGATTTTGCTAAACGATCGCCGTATCCCATTGCTGTCAAAATCGGACTGGGAACCAGCTTGCCGCTATGACAGGCAGACCCCGCACTGATGCCGATTCCGGCTAAATTCATCTGGCGCACCAGCGTTTTGCCGCTGAGGATTTCTCCATCTGCGTACTCCAGACAAAAGCTGGCATGGTGAGGCAACCGATTCCAGCGATCGCCCGTCGGCACCAACCCCGCCACCTCTGACAACCGATCAAACAGCCGTTCTCGAAGTTGGATTAAGCGCGGAGTCTCGATCGCCATTTCTTCAGCCATCAATTCTGCTGCGAGACCAAACCCCGCAATTACAGGAAGCGCCTGAGTGCCCGATCGTACTTTTGATTCCTGACCGCCTCCACCCAACAGCGGCACCAATTCAACCCCCGGACGAATGTACAGCGCCCCGGCTCCCTGCGGCCCATAAAGCTTGTGGCTAGACAGTGACAGCAAATCGACGGGCAGCTTTTGCACATCCAACGGCAGCCGACCCGCCACTTGAACGGCATCGGTATGAAACAAAGCACCATGAGCGCGCACGATCTCACCTAGAGCAGCGATCGGCTGAATGGTTCCCACTTCGCTCTGACCGTAAATAACTGACACCAACACCGTATTCGGTTGCAGTGCCGCTTGAAGATCCTGCAAACGCACCTGTCCCGCTGCATTGACCGCAAGCCTTGTTACCTGCCAGCCCCACTGTTCGAGTAACCGGACTGGCTCAACGATCGCAGAATGCTCAACGCTGGAAATGATCACATGCTGCGGACTGGTGTACTGCTGGGCGACCCCCATAACCGCCAAGTTATCCGACTCAGTGCCCCCCGACGTAAAGACGATCGCCTCCGACGGAGCATTGACCAACCGCGCCACCTGGACTCTGGCCCGTTCTAGTAGAGTGGCGGCTCGCTGTCCCCAGGCGTGTAGGCTCGAAGGGTTGCCCCACTGCTCGGTGAGAACTTGCTGCATCAGGGCGATCGCTTCTGGTCGCGTCGGGGTGGTAGCACTGTAGTCGAGATAAATTTGCATACGATTCGGTCAGCGAGAAAATTGCGGACTGCCCTTTCTATTTTCAGCTTAGACGGCTCAAAGCGGGTGAAACCTGACAAAAGTCTCAACTTGGGAAGAAAGAGACGGAGATAGAGTAGCGCATTTGGGAATTCTACCGAGGCAAAGCTTTCTCTTAATCTGCGGTGCAACCTCTTCCTTTTCTCAAATTTACGCTGACTGGAACTGCGCTAGCGCTATGTTTAGCCGCCTGTCAGCAAGCCCAACCCCAGCCTTCTCGCCCCGCTTCGCTTCCTCAAGAAACCGCCGTTCAGGTTTATACCAACCACAACCCAGCGGCAGAGTATACGGAATCTTATCGCCAGCAGACTCGATCGGGCGACGACCTCGAACAGATCATAGTGGATGCGATCGCGTCTGCCCAGACCAGCGTTGATGTGGCCGTACAAGAATTTCGATTGCCCAAAATTGCTCAGGCGTTGAGCGATCGCCAAAAAGCAGGGGTCAAAGTGCGCGTCATTTTAGAAAACACTTATTCGCGTCCGTTTAGCAGCTTTACGCCTGACGAAATCGAGAAACTGGTCGAACGGGAGCGTGATCGCCTCAATGAATCTCGCAAACTGATCGATCAAGACGGCGACGGACAACTCAGCCCCACCGAAATCAATCAACGCGATGCCCTGGTGATGCTGGATAACGCCAAAATTCCTCGCATTGACGACACCGCTGACGGCTCCCGTGGTAGCCACTTGATGCACCATAAATTTGTGATTGTGGATGGGCGATCGCTGATTGTCACGTCGGCTAACTTCACATTGTCAGACGTTCATGGCGATCTCAAGTCCCCTAGCAGTCGAGGCAATGCTAACAATTTGCTCAAAATTGACAGTCCAGAATTAGCCGCGCTGTTTACCCAAGAATTTAACCTGATGTGGGGCGATGGGGCCGGAGGCAAACAAGACAGCCGTTTTGGGACGAAAAAACCTCATCGTCCTTCTCAACAGGTAAATGTGGGCGAGGTGACGATCGAGGTGCAGTTTTCCCCTTCCTCCGCCTCCATTCCCTGGACGCAAACGACCAACGGATTGATCGGCAAAGCCTTGAGTCAGGCAAAACAGTCGATCGACCTGGCGCTTTTTGTATTTTCTGATCAGCCGTTGGTCAATTTACTCGAACCTCAACATCAGCAAGGACGGCAAATTCGCGCCCTGATCGATCCTGGTTTTATCTACCGTTCCTATAGCGAAGGTCTGGATATGTTGGGCGTTGCTCTTAGTGACGACTGCAAATCTGAACCCAATAATCGTCCCTGGTCAGATCCGATCTCCACGGTTGGCATTCCTCGGCTTCCTCCGGGCGATCTGCTCCATCACAAATTTGGCATCGTCGATGGAGAAACCGTGATCACAGGCTCCCACAACTGGACAACTGCCGCTAATCAGGGCAATGATGAAACGCTGCTAGTCATTTCCAGTCCTTTGGTTGCTGCCCATTTTCAGCGAGAATTTGAGCGACTCTACGGGGATGCCGTGTTGGGTGTTCCGCCTGCCGTTCGTCGCAAGATCAAAGAACAGCGCCAAAAGTGTCCTCAACTTGCTGCTGCGCTTCCTCCACCAACTGCCTCTGTTCAAGACAAGGGACAAGACAAGGGACAAGACAAGGGACAAGACAAGGGACGATCTCTTCGAGTTAGCCGCAAGGGGTCGCTTCAAGCTACCCGCAAGGAATCCATTCCGACTCCCAAACCCTCGGCTTCTTCTGGTCAACAGGTCAACCTCAACACCGCCACACAAGCAGAACTTGAAGCCTTACCTGGAGTTGGGCCCGGACTTGCAACCCGCATCATCGCCGCTCGCCAACAAAAAGCCTTTTCTTCACTAGACGACCTCGATCGCGTCTCCGGAGTCGGCCCCAAACTGCTTGAGAAATTGCGCGATCGAGTCACCTTGTAACGTTGAGCTTTCTACCCTCTATCATCAGTCAAAACAAACTAAGGGACTTTGGGACTCAAGAATCAACGGATTTTTTCATCCCTTCTCCCTCCTCGCGCAGCGGATTACCCCCAGAGGGGGAACAGATCATCGAAGTTCTCCCTCATCCCTCTAATTCCCACCACCCGCAATCAAGACCTCACCCTTCAGCATTCTCTGAGCGGCATCCAGAAGGGCCTCCTCTAGATAAGGCTTTGTGAAGTAGCCACTTGCGCCAAGAGAAACCGCCATTTGTCTGTGACGATCGGCTCCACGAGAAGTCAGCATGGCGATCGGCAAGTTGCTGAGATTGGGATCTTTTTGAATGCGAGACAGCAACTCTAACCCATCCATCCGAGGCATCTCAATGTCACAGAAGACAATATCGCAAGGCAGCCCCGCCCGCAGTTTTTCCCAGGCTTCTTGACCATCGCGAGCTTGCTCAACTCGATACCCCACTTTGTTGAAGGTCATTGAAAGCAGTTCGCGCACTGTGATCGAGTCGTCCACAATCAATACGGTTGGCTCAGTTTTGACGGTGAGCGTTTCGTTAGGATTCTGAGATGCGCCCTGATCCCACATTGTGCCAACGTCGCGACGAATCCGACCCATTGAGAGGTCGATCAGTTCTAACACATCGGCGATCGGCATGATTCGCCCATCTCCCAGCACGGTCGCACCTGCTACACCCACTGGTTTGGGAACGGGGCCTTCTAGCTGTTTGATTACAATTTCTTGCTCGCCCAACACCTGATCGACTTGCAGCGCCAAAAAGTTGCCCGCACTCCGCAGCACGACGACTGAAACCATATCGTCTTCCTGATTGCCGCCGTAGACGTTGCCTCGACTCAAGTGGCGATTGTATCCTAGCAGCTCAGTGAGAGGTCGCAAGGGTAGTAGCGCATCGCGCCAAGACAGACAGGCTTGCCCCTCGGCGTTGGTCTGAATCCGCTCCTTGGGAACGTCGAACATATCTTCGACCCCATCCATCGGAAAAGCAATCCGCGCTCGATCGCTAATACAGCACAGCGCCTTAGAAATACTCAGCGTCAGAGGCAAGCGAATCGTAAACGTCGTTCCTTTCGTAGACGCAGAATCGGTTGTAATTGCGCCTCGAATCTCACTCAAGCTGGTGCGAACCACATCCATGCCGACCCCACGACCCGAAAAGTCGTCTGCCTGATCTTTGGTAGTAAACCCTGGATGAAAGAGCAGATCGTAAATGTCTAAGCGAGTCATCGTTCTGGCTTCGGCGGGCGTGACCAAGCCTTTCTCGATCGCCTTTGCCTTGACGCGATCGACATCCACCCCTGCCCCATCATCTGAAACCGAAATCACTGTCTGGTTCCCTTGATGAAAAGCGCGAATGGTAATGCGACCTGTTGGAGACTTACCTGTTGCCCGCCGCACATCTGGAGTTTCAATCCCGTGGGTGATCGCATTGTTAACCAGATGAGTCATCGGATCGTACAAATGCTCCAGGATCATTTTGTCGATCAGCGTGTCACGACCCTCGATCACAAGTTCTGCTTGTTTGCCACACTTCATGGCAATATCTCGGACGGCACGAGGCATTCGATCGGCTGTCTGAGCAAAGGGCACCATGCGCGATCGCGTCAGCCCTTCCTGAAGTTGGGTCGTCACCTGCCGGAACATTCGCGTCACTTGATCCGTTTCATCCACGATGAACTCAATGTCAGACGCAGACTCCCGGACTCGGACAATTAGCTCGATCATCTCCTGCGAGAGCGAGTGAAAGCCTGTGAAGCGATCCATTTCTAGAGGATCGTACTCCATTGAGTTGCTGCTCGTAGAAGTGGCGTGGTTGTCCCGTGCCAAGCTGCCCAAGTTAGTAGGAGTCCGGTGGTGTTGACGGCTGGCCAGCAAAGAACTTTCGAGGAGCGATCGCTCGTACAGGTCTTGCATCCGTTGTCCCACGTCGCTGAGTTGCTGAACTTGATAAAGCAGGTTGTCTAGCGACTGTCGCAGTCTTTCCTGATCTTGTTCAAGGCTGTTGCGATTAACGACAAGTTCCCCGACCAGGTTGCTGAGGTTGTCCAGATGTTTGACGGGCACCCGCATTGTCTGTTCGCTGAAGACTTTTCCGGGACGGTTGGCTCTACGTCCTGTTTGAGTGACACCCAGACTCTTGACAGACGGAGTACCTCCCATCGTTTTATCGGCATCCTCCAGCATCTTCTCTAGATCGTCAAACTCAGTGTCTGCGTCCCCGGTAGAGAAAGCATTTTGAGAGTCGGCTCCGGGAGCGTCTGCTAATAAGGACTCTAGATCGTCGAAGTTTTCACCGATTGGGGCTTGTTGTGAGAAGTTAGGTTCTTCACCAAGCAGACTACTTAGATTGTCAAATTCATCGGAGGCTGCTTGATCGGCGGGTTCTTGTAGAAGATTGCTTGAAGGGTCGGATAGGGTTTCTGTGGAGTCTTCGCCAAACAGTGCGTCGAGATCGCTAAATTCGTTGGCTCTGGTGAAGGTTGAGGGTGAGTCCGTTCCCAGCAAGTCATCCAAGTCGTCAAGTTGGGAAGGGCTGTCTGCAAGGTCAGGAGAGTCGCTGCCAAAGAGCAGGTCGAGATCGTCATCTTCGTTCTCAACACTACGTTCAACCGATGAGCGATCGTCTCCGCGAGAGGCTGCAAACAAGCCCGCTCCCAGGGATGCTGCCGCAATTCCTGCACCCAACAGAGGGTCAAATCCACCACCTTCTGAAGAATTAGAGGGGTCAACACTCGCTAAATCATCTAAATCGCTCTCAGCTTCCAGATCAGAGAATGCCAGGTCAAAATCAGAGGCTGCATCAGAGTCGGTAACTTCAGGCAGGTCTAGCTCGTTTAGAAGGATGTCATCTGGAGACTCTGCAAGACCAAAATCGAGGCCAAACTCTGAATCGGCGATCGGTTGGGCGGGTTCTTCATCGTCATCCAGGTTTAACCCCTCAAACAGCGCGTCGTCGGCTGTCTCTGAAGTGGGCGTGTCGAGGTCAGCAAAGGACAAATCAAAGTCATCAGAATCGGCGACCCCCTGGATGTAACTCGAAGAGATCGCTGGCTCAGATTCACCCTCTGCGGCGAAGTCAAGACTATTGGAGCAATCGTCTGTGACGGGTTCGTTTTCTTCAAACAGAGAAGCCGTCTCAAGGTCAAGCGAATCGGTGAGGAAAAAGTCTAGAGATTCCTCGATCGCTTCTTCCTGCGGGGCAAGTCCGTTTAGGCTGTCAGGGGTTTCGGTGTCCTCAATTGTGGAGAAGCCAAACAATTCGTCCTCTAAATTCAGACTCGCTTCAGACGTTGGGGTTTCTTCCGGTTCTAGCGTCAGGTCTTCGCTTGAGAGAACACTAGATTCTGAAGTTTCTAGCGAGTCCAGGTTGAGTAAATCATCGAGGTCAGGGGTGTCCGCACTGCTTGAGAATGCCTCATCCAGACCAAGGGCAGGTTCTTCAGTTGTGGAGAAGCCAAACAGTTCGTCTTCTAGGCTGAAGGCAGCTTCAGACGTTGGGGTTTCTTCCAGTTCTAGCGTCAGATCTTCGCTCAAGAGGGCAGCCAATTCTGGGGTTTGTGGTGTGAACCCATTCAGGTCATCCGTTGTCGCACTGCTTGAGAATGCTTGATCCAGGTCAAAAGCTGGTTCGTCGTCAGCATTCAAATCTAGAAGGCTATCCAGATCGTCTGTGGAAGTTTCACTGTCGCCAAAGTCGAGATCAAAATCGTCAGGACTTGAAGCAGCGATCAACTCTTCAACTTCAACTTCTGCAACCTTCGATTCCTCTAGCAGGTCAAGGCTCAGAGTTGCCTCTTCAGCAAATAGATTTAATAGATCAGTGGGTTCCTCAAACAGGTTGTCTAGCTCAACGTCCGCAGTCTCGCTCAGGTCAAAATTTAGGGAGTTTTCAGACTCAAAGAGTCCAGCCATATCTCCTAAATTTGCCTCAAAACCTGACGTGGAGTTTGTTTCTAAGTCTGTTGAGGTGACGTTTTCCAGGAGACTATCCAAACTTTCTTCAGTCTCTTCCAGGTTCAGGAAGTCTGCCTCAAGGGAGTCTAGCTCCAGGTTCAGGTCATTTTGACTAGACTCAGTTTCTAAAAGCTC
Organism: Phormidesmis sp. 146-12; assembly: GCF_052939495.1. Classification (NCBI taxonomy): domain Bacteria; kingdom Bacillati; phylum Cyanobacteriota; class Cyanophyceae; order Leptolyngbyales; family Leptolyngbyaceae; genus Phormidesmis; species Phormidesmis sp. 146-12. The sequence continues at coordinate 84,785 of NZ_JBJPHS010000003.1, forward strand.
GTCAGGATCAGATTGCTCACTTGAGGAGAGGTCGAAAGAAGAATCCAGCCGCTCTAATGATTCGTCGGATGGCGTAGAGACCACGGAAGGATCGATCGCTAAGGTTTCTCCCAGTTCAGCAAACTCAATCGGTTGAGACAAATCCTGGTTGAGGAGATCGTCAAAGCTGCGATCTTCGCTCTCTAACGAAGATTCAAAGCCAAACAGGGCGGCATCCGCTGAGATGGGGTCTGCTGGGTTGTCAGTCTCGGCAAACAGATCATCCAGAGGCTCAACAGACTCCTCTGAAAACATGAGATCAGGCAATTCAAGGTTTAGATCGGTCTCCAATCTTGAGGTTGCAGAGGCTTCCAGTTCTCCCCAAGGGTCACCCACTTCTTCGATCGACAAAATAGATTCGGGTGATTGAATTGGCTCATCCAAAAGGCTTGGGGTTGTATCGGTCAAGTCGGCCAGGTCAAACAGAGCGTCTTCTGTCGAGTCACCTGATCCAGTTTGCGCTTGTTCTGCCTCGGACGCTGAGAGAGAGTCACCCAGATCGCCCCAAGGTTCGTCAGCGAGAGATTCGGGGACGGTTGCAGTCTCCAGACTGGCATCAAGGTCAAAACCCTCAAACGGAGACGCTGACGATCGTGCATCCAGGGCATCTGTCGAGGCGGTTGAAAACTGCGTAAAGTTTAGGTCGGTTTCATCCAACCCTGCGAACAGTTCGCCCAGGTCATCCAGTGGGGCATTTGAGGACTCAGCAGTGCGATCGAACAGACTATCCACAGATGCGGTGTCAAGGTCTGCCAGGTCTTCCAAGTTGAGGTCAGCAAAGGGGTCAGCAGCCGTTAACCCTGGGATAGAAGCGTCTGGCAGTTCAGAAAGGTTGGCATCAAAGTCAGGTAAGCCAAAATCGTCAGCTTCTGCCTCCACAGCCCCGGAAGCGTCGCCTGGTAGACTACCCCCCGACAAGCCATTGAAATCAACCGTGCTATCCGTAGAGATAGAGTTGGATGCTTCAAACAACAAGTCTGAGAAATCGCTGCTGTCTTCTGCGTCAAATAGTCCATCCAGGCTAGACGTTGAGGTCGTCTGGTTGATGACTTCTTCTTCTTGCCAGGTGGAACCTAGATCGGGCATTTCACCTTCAAACAGATCAGCTAGACTGTTGAGTTCTGCCATGCCAACTTCAGGGCCATTGCGGTCTGCTTCAGCAGAAATCTTGTTGAGATCGATCGCCCCAACTCGCTCGTTTTCCCCAGCTAGACTGTTTTCAGACTCAAATAAAGCAGTCTCAAAGCTCAGATCACTCAACTCCAAATCGCTCAAATCTAGTGAGTCTAGCCCAGGGTCGGATGTTGCAAGGTCGAATCCGCTCAGGTCGAGTGGCTCAGTCGGGTCAGGCTCGTCCGCGATTGCAAAGAAGTCTGCCAGGTCGCCATCTACTGCCAAGTCGGGTAGCACTTCCACAGGAACCAGCGCTTGCAGTTGTTCACTCGGCCCAACGTCGGCTGCTCGCCCGGCAAGAATGGATTCCTGTCCTTGCTTGAGGTCTTTAATGATGATCGGAGCCAGGGATCGGTAGGAATTATTGGAATCGGCGATCGCCCGACTGGCTGTTTCAACCAATTCACACCATTGGGTCAGATCAAAGGCTTCTCCCAGTCCTTTCAAGCCACGACAGACTTCTTGGAGTCGATCGCGCCCATCTGAAAGCGCCTCTGCCTGACGAAATAGTTGCAGCATTTCTCGCAGTTGAGCAGGCACGTCGTTTTGGAAGATTAGCAGTAGAGCACTGTCTTGCGATGCGTTGATAGGCTGAGGTACGGGTGCAGCTTTGCCCCTCGAATTCGCGGCCACAACGGCCGCTCCTTGCCCTTCTAGCACGGTCATGTGCTGTTTGAGTTCTTCAAAGACAGGCTCGACTCCCGTCATCGTTGCATTGGCTGCCTCTTCGGTCAAACCAAAGGGGCCCTGTAGCTGCTCTAGTAGCTCCTGAAGGGTATCAAAAACCTGTAGCAGCAGCGATTCTAGCTTTTGGTCGGGTCGGATGCCAGGAGTTTCCTTGAGGATCTTAAAGAAATCTTCCAGGCGGTGAGACGTTTTCTGAATGCTGCTCAACCCCAACATGGCAGCCCCGCCCTTGACTGAGTGAGCTGCCCGAAAGACTTCGTTGACCATTTCTGGGTCGTCGATCGTGCCTTGCAGATTCAGCAAACCCTGCTCAATCGTATTAAGGTGGTCTTTGGCCTCCTCAATGAAGTAGCCCATGATTCGCTGCTGTTGTTCCGGCTGCATCGCAATGTCCCTTTCCTTAATAGAGTGATCTCCGGCAAGACGCTTGGCTGGGATTAAGTCTTTGAGAAGATGTGTAACTTATCTGAAGTGATGAGTGAATCGTCGATCGTGGTGCCTGTCCTGAGTAGATGCTTTAATGAACCCTGCCTGCTGTCCGCGGTCTTTAGAAAATTTTAGCTATTTGCGCTCGACAGTCTCCACGCGGAACCGTTCTACCGAAGTCAACAAGTTTCGTGCAACACCCACCAGATTTTGCAGTGAACCAGAGACTCGTTGGGCCTCTTGAGAAGTTTCTTGGGCAGTGAGTTCGACGGACTGCATCACCTGAGCCACCGCGCGCGAGGTTTCGGTTTGTTCTACCGTGTCTGCTGTGATTGAGCGAACCAGCGTATCGATGCGATTAGACACCTGAATAATGTCTTCGAGCGATCGCTTGGCTTGTTCTGCCAGTCGAGTTCCTTCGATCACCTGCTGGGTGCCTTCCTCCATTGCAGTCATGACCGAGCCAGTTTCACTCTGAATTTGCAGCACAATTTGCTCAATTTCTTTGGAGGCTTTGGCGGCGCGATCGGCGAGTTGACGGACTTCATCGGCGACGATCGCAAATCCTCTTCCAGCTTCTCCAGCCCTTGCTGCTTCGATACTGGCGTTGAGAGCCAGCAGGTTGGTTCGAGAGGCGATTTGAGAAATCAAGGCGACAATCTTAGAAATTTCTTGAGACGATTCGGCGAGACGCTTGACCTTGCGGGTTGTCTCAGCCACCGTTTCGCGAATTTCTAAAATCCCGGCTACCGTCCGCTCTACGGCTTCCCCTCCCTTGAGAGCAGTTGCCGATGCAGAACGGGCAACTTCCTCAGCCTCACGAGCACTTTCGGCTACCCGTTGAATCGAGTCAGTCATCACCTGGACTGAATTGAGGGTCACTGCAAGTTCCTCAGCCTGACGGAGTGCGTCAGAAGACAAGCTGCGGGCAAACATTTCGTTTTCGGTCGAGCCTGTGCTGACTTGACGAGCCGCCGTCTTAACCTGCTGCACAATTTCTCGCAGGTTTTGAATTGTCAGGTTAAAGGAGTCAGCCACCGCTCCCAATACGTCTGCTGTCACTTCGGCCTGCACGGTCAAATCGCCTCTTGCCGCGCCTTCCACGTCGTCCAGGAGACGAATCACCTGACGCTGGAGGTCTTCTTTGGCCTGCTCTTGCTCCTCGGCCTTGCGCTGCGCTTCGCTCGTCGTCGTCAAAATCACCCGTGACATCTGGTTAAAGCTGGAAGACAATTGACCCAGTTCGTCAGCAGAATGAACGGTGGCACGAGCGCTCAGGTTACCCTGACAAACCGCATCAAACTGAGCTTGCAGGTCATCGGTCGATCGCTTCATCTGCTTTGCAACCACTTGCCCAACCGCAAAACTGGCTCCTGTCCCGGCAAGCAGGGCAGCTCCGGTCATCAACCAGCCTACATTGCGAACCTCTGAAACGACTTCAGGGCTTTTTTGCTGGGCCGCTAGGTTAGAAGAAACAAAGCTGACCAGAGCAACGGCGACTGCTGAAGCGATTCCAGCGACCCCAGCCACAATTAGCTGCTTGGTTGGAAGGGTCGAGTTTTCGAGGGGAGCCAGCATTCCCTGCTCGATCGTCGGGGTCGCTTCTTCTGGCGGATTGTCTAGCTGGGTAAAGGTGGGAACTTGCTCAGAGGCACTGGAGATGCTGAACAGTTCGTCTTCTCGAATGGTCGAGCGATCGTCGTTAAACTCAATCGCGGAGGAGCGATCGGAGGCGGTGGCCATGCTATTGCCCGTCAGCCCAAAGGCACTCCCGACCGAGGGACTGGTAAACCCCGCAGAGTCCTCAGATAAGTCAAAGTCGGATAAATTGCCCAGATCGTCAAAGTCTTCAAAGTCATCCAGAAAATCGACGCTGCTTTGACTGCTAGAGGATGAGGAATTCATATCAGGCGGCGGAGCAGAACTGTTGTAGAGCGCATCAAACTGAGTTTGCTCAGGCGGTGGTGCAAACTCAGCATCTGACTGATAGAGATCGGGGCCACCCATAAACAGCGTATCTTCGCCCATGACGCGATTATTGAAGCTGGGGCGGACTGTATCTTCGTGATTGTTGGTGGGTAACTCTGGCTCAGTCGGGAATGCAGGGAAACGATCGGGATCGTCTAACTCTGCGGGTGGGTAGTCGTTGCTGTCGGTAAAGTCTGAGTTGGAGAAAACGCTGTCGAAGTCGTCCATCGCAGCTGGAAATTCATCCAGGCTGTTGGCGGCAAATCCAGAGTTGCGAGGCTCGATCGGCTCATCAAACGCAAACTGGTCTGCTGCAAAGGTCGCCGCATTGGGGTCGTGTGCCCCCCCGTTGGAGTCGTTCATTTCAAACGGGTCGGCATAGGCATCAATTCGACGTGAAGCAGCAGGCTCATTGACCTCCAGAGCCATGTCGTCCAGCAAAAAATCATCCGCCGGAAAGTCTAGATCAGGCTGCTGCTGCGTTACGGGTTGGTGGCTAAAACCAAGGTCGTCAGGACTGCTTTCTAGCGACAAGTCTTCGGTGTTGCCAATTCCCCCGTCAGATTCTCCAGCAAACTGACTGGCATAAGCAAGCCCGCTATTGGCGTAGTCTACAAATTCTGCATCAGAAGTCAGGTTGAGAACGGTCTGATACTGCTCCTGAGCAATGTCATACTGCTGCAAACCATAGCAATAGATGTGACCTCGCAAGAGTCGAGCGCTGGGGTCTTGTGGGTACTCGTTGACTAGGCGATCGACAATTCCAGCAGCTTCATCATACTTGCCCTGCATGTAGGCTCTTTCAGCCTGTTGATATTCTTGGGCGAAATCAGTCCCGCGTGCCATGTGCCTTCTCCTGCAAGTGCGTGTGTGCGCTAGAAGATCTGCTCTGATTGTCTGATCTTAAACTTAGAAAAAAGTGAGCAGTCGGTGTAAAGTGAGAATAATACACTTGATTGAGATCAATGCTTGTCGGGAAGGCAAAAGTGCTTCTCGATCGCTCCGTTAAATGTCGCTTCATGGCATTGATTGTACAGAGTGTTACCAGATTTAGATCATTCATTATGCTGCCCACCGTGCCGATCGTAGAATGGCTACCTGGTCGAGCAGTCTTAAGAATTGCTTCTCTGAGTCGTCTAACACCCACTCTCCGCGTAGAAACGGGGCAACGCTGTCTGGGATGGCTGTGGGCATCTGGACATGCTCAACGTCTAGCCATTCCATGCCAACGATTCGCTCAACTGCCAGCCCCAACATAATGTCTTGGTCTTCCACGGCTATCACTGATATTTCGGGCTTGTCTGTGTTGAGGGGTACAGAATCTCCCAGAAATTGTCCTAAATCTGCCACCCAAACGACGCGACCGCGCACATTGAGCGTCCCCAACAGCAGCGGAGAAACATTGGGAACTGGGGTAATCCGATCGGGCGATGGCGAAAGCACCTCTCGAATCCCAGTTGCAGGCAGCGCGAATTCATTCCCCGAAGAGATATAGAACCGCAAATGCAACTCACCTTCAGGGCTTTCTAGCTCTTGGAACTCAGGTGCCTGGTCTTGCCCCCGCCCTGTTAAAAAATCTGGATTCCCTACCATTACATCAATTCCTAGCCTCTCAACAGTTGTTTGACCGTCCCCACCAGCTCAGTCGGCTGAAACGGTTTTGCGATGTACGCATCTGCCCCTTGCTTCATCCCCCAATAGCGATCGAACTCCTCACCTTTTGAAGAACACATCACAACAGGAACCTTTTGCGTTTTTGGATCAGCTTTAAGTCTGCGGCAGACCTCGTATCCATTCATGCGGGGCATGACAATATCCAGCACTACCAGGTCAGGACAGTGACCCTGAATCTGCTCTAACGCTTCGACCCCATCACTGGCGACGGTGACACTCAGCCCACTCCCCTTGAGGAGATCCGTAATCATTTCCCGTTGAGTAACGCTGTCTTCGACGACCAGAACTGTACTCATAACCCCCTACCTGCTTGCTGGCTTAACCATTGACGGGAAAAACCCACGCTGTTTACCTTAAACCATGTATTAACTAAAGTACCCTCAATCATTGAAATAATCAGACTCTCGTTAAAAATAGCGGGTTTAGGTGCGGTTACTTTCTAATCCATCCGCGAGGGCATCTGCTAACAACGTGTCTGGCTTGAGTTGGTCTGGCTGCCCCAAACCGACATATTTCTCTAGCAACATTAATAGCTCACTTTCTCCAAAGGGTTTTGTTAAGTAATCTGTCGAGCCGACCATTCGAGCTTTGACGCGATCGATAAATCCATCTTTACCTGTGAGCATGACGATCGGAGTTTGCCGAAAGGCGGTCGATTTGCGAAGCATGGCACAAATTTCGTAACCGTCCAGTTCGGGCATGGCGATGTCGCAGAGAATCAGGTCTGGCTTGAGTTGAAAGACGAGGCTGAGGGCTTTGAGGGGGTTATCGATCGCCGTCACTTGGTAACCGTGCTGGTTCAAAATATACTCGACGGTCTTGCGAACAGTAGCACTGTCTTCGATACACACGACTCTGGGGGTTTTGGTCGGCTGCCACAGCCCCAAGTCTCGGAGTCGAATTTTTGAGGTTGCCGTTTCCTCGGTGTAGGGTTGAGCGAGGTGTAGCCAGCCTTTTTGCACGTAGGGATAAATCGCTCTGGCCACCGTGAAAATATCGCGATTCAGATAGCGGGCGATTTGTCGAAGTGAGGTCTTGCCGTCTGCGTAGCGATCGAGTGTGCTAAACGTGGCTTCGGGTAGGGCTTCTTTGAGAGCCGCCGAATTGGCCACGATCGGACACTGATCCGGTGAGTGTAAATGAGTATGAAGCTGCTTCCATTCCTGCACTTGCTTGATGGTCTTAGCCATAAGTGGGGCGATTTCCATCGTCATCAACTGCGGTGACAAGGGGGTGCCAATCTCAAAAATAAACGAGCCTTGATGCAAACTCAGTAGGTCAAACAAAGTTTCGTGAACCATACTCTCAATGATGGTGCGCCCTTGGGCTGGGGTGAGAATGTGATTTTCGAGCAGTGCCCACAGGTAGCCGTATTCTGGAGCATTAAAAGCGGCGATCGACGGCAGAGCCACCCCTTCTAGCGAATCTTCTGCTTTGTAACGATGTAGATAGTCGCGTAGTCGAGACAGATTGCCTTCGGTTTCTCCAGCGTAGACGATTTGACCGTTGAGAAAAAAGACGAACCACGACTGACCGCTCAAGGATTTTGGAACACGAGACTCTTGCACAGATAGATATGAAGGATACGCTTCGACAAAAAGCTCGCCTGTGCGCTGACCGAGTTCGATCAGTTGCAGGATGCTGCGGATGTCTATTTCACTCAACTGTCCCTGCATCAACCCTCTCCTCGGCTACGATCGGTGCGCTCAGTTCAATTCTGCCCTTGGGTGTGGCGATCCTTTCAAGTTTTAGGGTCAGAGAGAACGGCGTGACTTCAAAGGTGCGGTCGCAAATACTTCAAAGTCTCGCTTGCTCAAACAGCAATTTTTTCTCTGGCAAATCTTTTTACAGCAAGCTAGTGTCTGGTGTGCAAACATTGTATCTACTAACTCAACTGGAGTAACACGCCACGTTAAGATTCCATCTTTTGCGGGAAGCTTTATTGTCTAAGATAAGGCAGAGCGATCGCGGATGGCAGTGCTAGATTATAGAGCAGGGAACTCACTCAAAGCGGAACGCTCTGCAATTTATTGAATGACGTGACTTCTGCATCCAAGTGAGATAGCATCTTGTGCTAGAGCCTGCCTGTTTGCCCAATGAAGCGTAAATCAGAGGTTTTTCTGACTCTGGTGTTTGATTAAACTGATGCAGCTTGAGTGCTTAGGGCAGCCTAAAACTCAAGGACAGATAAGGGATTTAGGGTGTGACGAAGCTCGATCGTTCTCAGTATGATTCACTCATTAGCCAGATGAAACCGTTCAAACAACATCAGTACATTCAGCTTAAGCAGACGTGAGTTGAGCAGAATTAACCTTCGCAGTTCACCAGATTTGTCAGAAGATTTGTCAAAGCAAAAAAGAATAGAGATGGACTTGTCTCATTGGGGCAACTTACATCTTAGGATTGGGCGTAGACACGGAAGAGGGCTATCAGCGTGCTGTATCTAGCAGAAGTCATTCAAAAAAAGGGCGGAATTATCGGCGGCGGTAAGTCTGAACTCAAGTTGCTTGCTTGTCAGCGTACTGAGCAGAATTGGAGCGCTGTTGGTGAAGAATCGATTCAATCTGAGGAAGCCAGTCGCTTTACCTCTGGGACGCTTTTGTTAGTGGACTTGACTGCCAGCAAGCAGGTGCAGCGTGTCCAGGAAGCGGGTCGGCCACTGGTTAGCATCTTGCAAAACTTTTCTCGTCTGCAAGAGAAATTTAAGACTCAGGAAGAAGAGATCGAGCAATGGAAGCAGTCTCTTACCTACCAGAGTCAAGAGTTAAATCGGCGAGAAATGGAGATGGAAGCCCGTCGTGAGCAGCTTGAGCAGCTTGAGGCAGACTTTGAGCAGCTTGAGCAGCAGCGCCAGCAGTTTGAGATCACTCGCGATGAGGTGACGCGCCAAAACGAGGAGCTAGAGCGCAATCGTCAGGAGATGCAGGGCGCGTGGGAGCAGCTACAGGGGCAAAAGCGCCAGTTTGAAGAGCGGCAGACAGAAATGCAGTCGGCCTCTATTTTGGATGATGAGCAGGCGCAGGCGATTCAACATCTGCTAAATCGCTTGAACGGCGAGGCTTTCTCGTCAGAAGCAATGCAGGAACAGGCTAATCAGGTGGCACAGTTGGTCACCCAAAAGCAGGCTATTCTCAGCCACCACTGGCAAAATTTGGAGCAGCAGCGATCGTCCCTTCAGCAGTCTCAAGATGCGATCGAGCACAGCGCTCAGGATCTCGATCGTCGCTGGCAAGAGTGGCATCAGGCACAAGATGCTTTAGAGCAGGCGAAAGCCGAGGTAAAACTTCAGCAGGCAGTTTTGCAGGTTAAAGAAGAGTACGCTCAGAAATTAAGGCTGCAAATTCAAAACCATGAAGACTTGCACCAGCAGCTTTTTCGTCTTGCAGAAGGCATGGATGCAAACATTAGTTCTGTCGATGTCGGCGCGTTGGAGAGGATGTCGATCGAGGAGCTTCAAGGGCGGATTCAAGAATTTTTGCGCGACTTTGAGATGTCTTCTGGGTTCGTCAACGGACAAGAAGAAGAGTTAGAGTTTAAGCAGAGAGAAATTGAGGAACTCAAAGTTAAAATCGGGCAGGCTGGAGACTACGAGCGCATCGCTCTGGAAGCCGAACTCGCTGACGAACAAGACGCTTATCAATTTCTCAATGAAACTTTGGTGGGTCAGCGTCGCAGTCTCAGGGAGAAGGAAGGAACCTTGCGGCAGCATCGATCGGTGTTAGCTCGCAGACAGGGCAAGAGTGACCCAGAAGCAGCCGAGGGTAACTTTGATTTGAGCCAGGTGTTTGAGCAGCTCGATTTCTTGCGGCAGCAACAGGCAGATGAGCTACAAACGATCGAGCGTGAGCTTGAGCAAATTCGCAGTCGCATCCAGGAAACCCAGCAGATGGTGAACGGTCGATCGACCGAGCAAGAAGCTACCCGCAGCGAGCTAAAACACCTGGAAGAAACGCTGAAATTCCAGAGAGCGACTGCCGCGGAAATGATGGGTAAAGTCAATCTCTACCAAGAGATGCTGCAACCGATTCAGGATGCGGTGGATGGTTTGAGATATCAGATCGAAGGACTACACGGAACGATCGCCCAAGTCCACGAGGCAAAAAATAATCAGAATGGCGCGATCGCTGAAATCCAGCAAATTGTCACCAACCTCACCAACAAACCAGCGTTTGCCACCAGCTAAGTTGCCACCAGTTAAACAGTTCTGAAATGGAGCGAGCCTTGTAAACTTGGCACCTCAGCTACAAAATAACCATCTTCGCCAGAATAGATGAGAACTTTTTGGTGGGATGGAGTTTGGGGCTAGGCGACAGTCACGACTTCAAGACTCATCATTCTGTGCAGATGCTACACGCTCTGGAGGGAGTAATAATCGCTGCTTAAGTTTTGACCACGATCCAGTCGTCTTGGACTTCAGCGATCGCGCCGCCCGGAAAGGGATCAGTACGCGATCGATTGGGAGCCGTGATCAGTGCGGCGAATTTCTCAATTTGCTCAAAGTTTGGGTTAATTGTCAGCGTTTGTTGAAGATGTTGGCGAATGATGCGACGCTGTAGCGCGAGGGGAATGGATCGAAGGCGCGATCGATTTAGCCCTGACGAATTCGTAGCTTTTTCTCTCAGGTCAGCGGCTGTTTTTTCTAGATATTCAACCTCGGCGGTGAGGAGTTCGGCAGTTTGGGCAATATTTTGCTCTGCTTGCGGATTGAAGTGGGTTTGCAGATAAGGCAATAGCTCTTGACGAATCCGATTTCGGGCGTAGGTTAAGTCTTGATTGGTTTTGTCTTGCCAAATTTGAAGGTGGGAATTTTGACAAAATTGGGCAGTTTCAGCGCGCGTTGTGTCTAGCAGCGGACGGACAAGGTTGAGCGTGGGGGAGATGGTTCGCTTCCAACTCAATGCCTGTAACCCATCCGCACCGCTGCCTCGAATCAAATTGTAGAGCAGAGTTTCGGCTCGATCGCTGGCAGTATGTCCGGTGACGATCGCAGCATAATTCTCACGGGCGATCACTTGAAAGCACTGATAGCGCCATTCTCTCGCGTCTGCCTCACTCTTTGGAATTTGCTCCGCCGTTTGCAGAAAGAACGGAAGTTGCCACGATCGCGCCAGTCTCTCCACAAAGCCCGCATTCTCCTCGGAGTCGGAGCGCCAGCGATGGTCACAGTGAACGATCGCCAAATTCCAATTCCATTTGGGCTGCAAATCCAGCAGTAACTTAATGAGACAGAGCGAGTCCTGACCTCCAGAAACCGCTACCAGCACAGACTGATTTTTTGTGAGTAGCCTGCGTTCTTTGAGCGTGCGGTGTAGTCGAGCGTGGAGCGGTGTCCAGAGGAGGCGAGTCATCTAGTAGCGATCGTCTTCAGGGTCTTGGTAAAACGTCTCGATCGGCTTGGCGCGAATTCTTTCTAGGGGCTGTTCTGAAGGACGGGAAGCGGACGATCGTTCAGGCAGTTTGTTGGGCACTTTTTCAGGAATAAATTCTAATCGAATCCTCACCCTGCCTCGCTGCCAGCCACCCGTTCCAAAGCGCAAGGCTTCGCAGGCTAGACCGTCACCAAACCAATCTTCTTTATCTTCTGACCAGTCTTCTTCGCGATCGCTAATAGCCTGAGCCAGCGCATCCAAAAACTCGATGACTTTGAACGTCGGATTGGTCATCAACACGCGACCGCGATCGACAAACAACACTTCATCATCTCTGAGGGGGGAGTATCCGTTATCCATGTGGGTTCTAATCGTGGAAAGGAGAGTAGGGTCGAGGCGGGATTAGAGGAACCAGCCGTAGCTATGAAGTCCCTTGCCTAGAAGGTTAACACCCAGATAGCATACCCAGACAACGACAAATCCGGTAGCGGCGAGAAGAGCGGGACGACGACCCTGCCAACCTTTGGTAATGCGCGAGTGAAGGTAAGCCGCAAAGACGAGCCAGGTGATCATCGCCCAGGTTTCTTTAGGGTCCCAACTCCAGTAAGACCCCCAGGCTTCGTTTGCCCAAACTGCACCAGCGATGATGCCGATCGTCAGCAGCGGAAAGCCCAGCCCAATCACGCGGTAGCTGATGTTATCCAACGTATCTGCCAAACTGAGACGCTGAGGAGAGAGCGGAGCGGCTTGAGTCGCAACAGATTCTAAAACAGCCGTGCCCCCGGTTTGCAGTGCCATTGTGGGTGATTGAGAATCCTCCGCCCGATTGAGTCGGTAAGATTTGTCGCGATAGCCACCCGTCCCCACTGAACTGCCGCGCAATTCAACATTTTGACCACGAGTGACGATGAGAAAGGCGATCGCCAGCAGCGCCCCGACCATCAGCGTCGCATAGCTCAACATCATGACGCTAACGTGCATCATCAGCCAGTTAGACTTTAATGCGGGAACCAGGGGGGCCGAAGCCTGCATCGTATCAGGAAGCGTCAAAGCTGCAAACGCAGTGATCGCCATCGCGACGGGAGCGGTCACGACCCCAACCAGACGGCTACTGCTGCGATTTTCAGCGAACAGGTGAATGGCCGTAATGCCCCAGGTCAAGAAAAACAGAGATTCATATAAGTTGCTCAACGGGAAGTAGCCCGCTTCTAGCCAACGTGCGCCCAAAAGGGTAGCGATACAGAGGTTGGCGATCGCCATTCCCGCCGTCCCCAAAGCAGGTAAGACCGGAATCTGAGGAAATGCCGCGCCCGTCCAATAAATCAGCATTGTGGCAAACAGGACGGCAAACGAAACGTTATCTAATACGCCTTGCAGCGCGACTAAATCCATAAATTTTTCTCCCTCTCTACCTGGCGACACGGGTGCGCGGTGTCTGAAATCAATATGTCCATTGTAGGAGGTTCCTTCGCCGCTTTTTGATCTGAGGATGAAGAGAGCGGCGATCGACTGCCCATCCAAACAGGTTTAGACTCTATTGCCACCCAATTGGTATCGTGGAGCGCCAGACAACTTTTGAGACAAACGTCAGAATAGGAGGAATTACGAACATCATCAGAAGAGGTGCCTTGTGGCTTTATATGCAGAACTTCACCGTCACCTGGGCGGGTCAGTGGTTCCCAGAGTGCTTTGGCGGTACTTGCATCGCGAACAGTCAGAGTTAGCCGATCGCTTTCCTGACTATTCTGAATTTGAAGACTTTTACACGCGCCCTCGCAATACGTTAGACGAATATCTGGAGCTTCACACGCTGGTAGAAGGGGTACAAACGGCGAAAGCCTTACCCTATTTCATTTATCGCTTAATGCGGGGGGCCTACATCTTTGAGAATCTGGCGTATCTAGAGTTGCGCTACACGCCGTTTCTGAGAACCGATCATACGTTGACTCAGACCCAGCGAATTGATCAAATGGCTGAGATTGTCGAAATTGTGGGCAAAGCTAGTCAGGTTGTTGAGTACCCGATCGTCAGCAGCCAAATTCTCTGTATGCACTCGCGCCTGCCTTATGAAGTGAATCGAGCGATCGTCGATCTGGCGGCTCAGTCTGATTATGTGTGCGCTGTTGATGTGGCGGGGGGCGACAGTCACTATGCAGAGCGGTTGGATGAGTGGGTCGAGTTGTATGCCTATGCGCGATCGCTCAACCTCAAAACCACCGGGCATGTCTACGAAACCAAAGACGGCTGCTATCCCGAACTGCTGTCTTATCTGATGCGAATTGGACATGGCATTCAAATTCCTTTGCTGCATCCCAATCTGCTTAAAGAAGTGGCGCGACGAGGGCAATGTCTGGAAGTCTGTCCTACAACTTATCTCAAAACGGGGACGCTTCAGGACATTCAGCAACTCAAGGACGTGTTCGATCGCTGCTTTGATGCGGGAGTGGATATCGCCATCTGCACCGACAATGCTGGCTTGCATGATGTGAGGTTGCCCTTTGAATATGAGAGTCTGCTGACTCACGACATCATTGGGTTTGAGGAACTGCAAGCTTGTCAAGATGCTGCTTTCCGTCATGCGTTTGCCTGGAACTACGAGCAGCGGCCGGCCTCAATGCTCAATCGCCTGATGAAAACAGAAGCCAGCGTCTAAACAGATTCCACCTGCGGGGTTTTAGCTGAACTGTAGAAACCGTTGCCGAAAATTTGGGCGCGGGAAGGCTCTACGATCAGTGAAAACTCACAGGTGGAAGGCTCAATCGGTCGATCGTTAACGTGCTTAGATGCCGCGTTTTAAGGAAATCTCAATTTGTTGAAACTCTTGCTCAACGCGGTTTTTGAGTTTCTCAGGAACCGGCCGATTGGGATAAGAGCTGTAGTGACCCGCCAGAGAATTTAGCGCAGTCCGCATCGTGGTAAACGAATTGAGCTTGATCACAGACGTGTCGCGCTGATAGCGAGAGGCAAAATCGTTGATCTTGGTGCGGGCTTCTTTCTGAATCGCAATTTTGTCAGGCGCGTCCTGAGGAAGCTCCAAAGCGGATCTGAGGCTGGAAATCAGGGCCAGGGTGTCTTCTCGGTAGTTTCCAGTCATGCCGCCCGGCGAAGGAGCGTTGCAACCAGCTAGACCGATCGCCACTACCAACACCAGAGCCAGCAGGCGGGACAAATATCGCTTCATAAGCCGCTCCAGCAGTGAACAAAAATTACAGTTTCCTCATCGTACCGTGATTGGTGACCAGGGGATCATTGGGAAATGTCACGTTTGGTTTTTCTGTCTATATGAAGAAGCGGGGAGGGACAAAAAGACATTGGACAAAAAGACAAAAGACCTCAAATTTGACAGAACTCAAGGTCTAAGGTCTAGGGTCTAAGATCTACTAACCAAATCGACCGCTTACATAGTCCTGAGTCGTCTTTTTCTTGGGAGCCTGAAAGATAACTTCTGTCTGATCGTACTCTTCGATATATCCGGTTCGCTGTCCTTTCTCGTTGGCGATCACGTTAAAGAAAGCGGTGCGATCGGCCGTGCGAGAGGCTTGCTGCATGTTGTGAGTCACGATCAGGATCGTGTACTTTTCTTTGAGTTCTTGTAGTAAATCTTCAACTTTGAGGGTAGAAATTGGGTCGAGCGCAGAACAGGGTTCGTCCATCAAAATCACGTCAGGCTGGACGGCGACGGCACGCGCAATACAGAGACGCTGCTGTTGTCCTCCAGAGAGGTCAGTGCCCAGTGCTTTGAGCTTATCCTTCACGTCGTCCCAGAGGGCGGCTTGCTTGAGTGCGCGCTCCACCAATTCG
The DNA here is from genome assembly GCF_052939495.1 of Phormidesmis sp. 146-12. Lineage (NCBI taxonomy): Bacteria > Bacillati > Cyanobacteriota > Cyanophyceae > Leptolyngbyales > Leptolyngbyaceae > Phormidesmis > Phormidesmis sp. 146-12. The sequence goes on from NZ_JBJPHS010000003.1 coordinate 99,922, forward strand.
TCCATGTCTCCCTTAAAGCCCAGCAGACGCGGCCCAAAGGTAATGTTGTCGTAAATTGTCTTGGGGAAAGGATTGGGCTTTTGGAACACCATACCAATCTGTCTTCGGACGACTACCGGATCAATGTCCGCAGCGTAGAGATCAGAATCATGATAGAAAATCTTGCCGTCGATGTGAAAGCTCTTGATCAGATCATTCAGCCGATTAAAGCAGCGCAGAACGGTACTTTTGCCGCAGCCAGACGGGCCGATAAAAGCGGTAATTTGGTTTTTGGGGATCTCGATCGACACATCTCTCACCGCCAAAAAGCTGCCGTAATAGATGTTGAGATTTTCGGTGCGAAACACCGTTTCGGTTTTGCGGGCGCTCTGAAGTTCGGAGGTCATAGATTCAGGTGGGATAGAGGATTGAAACTGTGAGAGGTGCCTAGAATCCAATCATTCTGGACGAGGCTACTTGCGTTTGATGATCCAACGAGAAAGAATGCTAGTGATCAACACTAATGCGACCAGTACGAGAGAGCCTGTCCAGGCAAGTTCTTGTTGATTGGGATAGGGGGCTGTCGCAAAGTCAAACACCAATCGCGACATGGTGGCGGTCGGCTCCCAGAGAGACTTGACCCAATATCCACTGTAAGAGGCCGTAAACAAAACGGGGGCTGTTTCTCCGGCCGCACGAGCGATCGCCAGCATCACGCCTGTAATAATCGCTGGAATGGCAGCGGGCAGCACCACCAATAAAGTCGTTTGAATGCGAGTTGCGCCTAGCCCGATCGCTGCTTGCCGAAAATCTCTGGGCACCGCTTCTAGGGATTCTGTCGCAGTCCGAACGATCGTCGGCAACATCAACACCGCCAGTGCAATCCCCCCGGCTACTGAGGAAAAGCTCTTGGTTGCCAACACCACGGTCGAGTAAGCAAAGGCACCTACGACGATCGACGGAACGCCGCTGAGAACGTTGGTGAGAAAGGTGATCCAGTTTGCCAGCCGAGTATCTCGATAAAACTCAGACAGCGAAATTGCCGCCATGATGCCAAAGGGAATGCTGATCAGAGAGGCGATGCCCACCGTGTAGAGGGTGCCCACAAGGGCGTTGCCAAATCCTCCACCGGATCTTCCGGGCGCAGGCGGCAACTGGGTAAAGGCTTCAAAGTTGAGGCGAGAGGTGCCTTTGATCAGAACATAGGAGATGACAGCGACCAGAGGGATCAATGCCAGAGCCGCACAAACAAAGGTGAGAATGGTCATTGCCGACGCAAATAAGGTACGAGGCGAGGTCGGCGATCGCTTCATACTGGGAACAGACCCTGTAAACTCTGGACTTGTCATCTTAAATTTTTTCCTCAATCCAATTCAGCAAACCAAAGCATCTTCATGACTGACTAGAGCTTTAGACTAAAGCGGCGCACAATCAGTTCTGCCAAAACGTTGACGACGAGGGTCAAGCCAAACAAAATCAAAGCGGCATACAGCAGAGAAGAAACCTGGAGTCCGCTGGCTTCAGCAAACTGGTTGGCCAACAGCGAGGAAACGGTTGAGCCTTGAGACAGCAGGGACGGGTTGACCGTGTTGGAATTCCCAATGACCATCGTCACTGCCATTGTTTCGCCCATTGCCCGACCCAGTGCCAGCATGATGCCTCCGACAATCCCTGAAAACGCGGCCGGAAGGATGACTTGAAAAATTGCTTCCCAGCGCGTCGCCCCTAATCCATAGGCGGCCTGACGCAACTCGGATGGCACAGCGACCAAAGCATCTCGTGAGATTGCAGCGATGATCGGCAGAATCATAATTGATAGAATGATCCCTGCTGCATAAATGCCCGGCCCAGCGGGAGCGGTGCTAAAGAGAGGAAACCAGCCGAACGTGCTGTTTAGCCAAATGCCAAACGGTCTGAGTAGAGGAATCAGCACGAAGATGCCCCACAGCCCGTAGACCACGCTGGGAATCGCTGCCAACAACTCGATCAAAAACACGATCGGCTGCTTGATGCGATCGGGCAGGTAGTCTTCGCTGAGAAATAGCGCCACGCCAACGCCGATCGGAATCGCAATCAGAAGGGCGATAAAGGAGGTGACGATCGTGCCATAAATTTGGGTGAATGCACCAAAGACTTCATCGTTGACGCTCCAACGACTGGTGACTAAAAAACCCAAACCAAACTTCTGGATCGCTGGGATGGCTTCTTTGCCAACATTGAAGGCGATCGCCAGCAACACTAAGCCGACCCCAACTGCAAAAACGCCAGTCACCCAGACAAAGCTATTGTCAATGAGCCGTGACGAACCAGAGCGGGCAGTAGACATCGAAGCAGGATTGGTTGACAGAGCCATAAAATCTACCAAAAGGGAAGCAGTGTGGAGGTGAGGAGCAATACCAGCGCGAAGGACAAAAGTTATTTAGCCGCTACTTTGCCGCTACTTTGATAGTATCTAAGGCTGCGACCACTTTTGTTGCCAGATCCGCTGGTAGCGGAAGATAACCTAGTTCGCTTGCGTATTGTCTACCGTCTTTCAATGCCCAGCGCAAGAACTCTGAAAACGCCTTGGCTTGGACAGGATCTTTGGGATTTTCGTACAGCAAGACCCAGGTCAAGCTGACCATCGGGTAAGCGTCTTTACCTTCAGGATCAGAGACTTGCAGCGCAAAATCAGCCGGGACAGTCGCCCCTTCGAGTGCTTTTGCTGCCGATTCAGGAGTCGGTGTGATAAATGCACCTGACTTGTTCGCCAGGGTTGCAGTCTTCAAATTAGTTTCTTTGGCGTAAGAGTATTCGGTGTAGCCGATCGCGCCCTTGGTTTGTTGAATCTGAGCGCTGACTCCTTCGTTACCCTTGGCACCTGTTCCAGTCGGCCATTCGACGGTCTTACCAGAACCAGCTTTCCAGTTGGGGCAGGCTTTGGCAATGTGTTTGGTGAAGATATCAGTTGTTCCGCTGCCATCGGAGCGGTGAATAAAGGTGAGTGGATCACTCGGTAGGGTGACTCCTGCGTTGTCTTTAGCGATTTTAGGATCGTTCCAGGCTTTGATTGTCCCATCCACGATGCCGCAGAATGATTCACGAGAAAGCTTGAGGTTGTCTACGCCATCTAAGTTGTAGGCAAATACAACAAACAGACCGGTTGTGGGAAGTTGAATCGCTTGACCGCGATCGGCAGGCAGTGCCTTGCGCTCTTCTTCTTTGAGGGGGGCATCAGTTGCGCCAAAGTCAACAGTTTGATCAAGAAATCGCTTCACCCCTGCGCCACTTCCTACAGAGTCATAGCTGATCTGCACATTCGGATTGATCTTGTTATATTCTTGAAACCACCGCTGATAGAGCGGGTTGGGAGCCGTTGCGCCTGCTCCACTAATCGAGACCGATGCACCACCCGCTGCCGCAGGAGCCGCAGGACTCGCACCACCTGCCGCTGGGCTACCTGTTGCGGTAGGCGTGGTAGCAGTTTGAGAGGTGCAAGACGCTAGACCCAAGACCAGGGCGAGCACAGGGATAGACCGTCTCAAACGAGTTGCATTCAGGGAAAAATCCATAGAGTCTAGACAGTTATAGAGATAACCTCATCAGGGTACACCTAGACCTTAAAGACCAGGTTAAGACGTTCAAAAACTCGACCTTACTCTACGTAAGTATTGAGATGAAGTTAATTTTTGTTTAACCAGAACGACCGCTCAGATACCGTTTCACCTAATTCTAAAGAATTTCTAAATTTGTAGAAGTAAGCGGGTTAAAGGACGGTCATGTTTCTTTGATTACCTGTGTTAGAGCAATTATTTACAGAAAGAGCTATAAATTTTTGTGAAGTCTAACCTGCTGTTGTGGAGAGCGATCGACTCAAAGTCAAAGTTCATATTGCTCATCAGCAAAGCCGTTGCGAGCTTATAAGACTTCATCACATTTCTGATAAGAATTCCTGTTTTTATCGCTAGACTAAACGCCTTTGCTGTGCTTCTATTTTTGGGAAGATTCAGTTATAATCGTTGGCGAACAAGAGTTCGGTTACAGTTGCCCCGGAGGGTATGACTGACCGCTTCGATGCCCTGACCGAGTTCGCCCTCACAACTGGTTTGGAGAGAATCGTGACTATTTACGTAGGCAACCTGTCCTTTCAGGCGACTGAAGAGGATCTTCGGGAAGTGTTTGCTGAGTATGGCACTGTGAGTCGAGTCAGCCTTCCCACTGACCGAGAAACAGGCAGAAAGCGTGGCTTTGCCTTTGTCGAAATGGAAGACGAAGCCCAAGAAGACGCAGCGATCGCAGAGCTAGACGGCGCAGAATGGCTAGATCGTGAGCTAAAGGTCAATAAAGCAAAGCCTCGTGAACCCCGCAGCGGCAATGGGGCACCTGCTAAGACGTTCACAAAAGCTCGTTACTAAAGTCGGTTGCAGTCTGGGGAATCAAGCCTGTTACGAAAGATTCCCCACAGGTCGATCGTTAGCGCTGGCTGAGAAACTTGCCAGCCAAACCCATCACGTCACCGACATCCAAATTGCCGTCTTGATTTGAGTCTAGAAAGGCGTTGAGGACAGGGTTTCCGGCTTGCGCGTTTTGTGTGTTTGCGCCGCTTTGCAGGAGATTGAGGACGATCGGAATCAGCACGGGCAGCATAGCCTGGATCGTTCCAGCGTTGAGTCCGGTTCTCTGGGCTACGTCGCTGGTGACTTGTTGCTGCTGGTCAGGAGAGAAGATCGCCTGCACGGATTGAGGGTTGCCGCCCAATCCACTAAATTGATTGACGAGTGACTGTACCTGGTCGCCGCCCATTGTCGATTGCTTTTCTTGAAGGGACGATCGTACATAGCCACCGACGACTGACAGAACGGTTTGGGTCATTGAGGGATCGATGCCGTGAGCGCTACCGAGTTGTTGGGCAACGTTGAGGATGCCGCCTAGCTGATCGGGGCTGGCTTGCTGCTGGGGGTTGCTGACAGCGCTCAAAATTTGGTCAAAAAGGCTCATACGCTTGGTCTCAACTAGGGTAGGACGTTCAGATTTGAGTCTGACATCTTGTTAACCTCTAGAAGATAGGAAATTCGTATTCTAAAGTCAACTACCTGTTGATTTAATGAGTCTGCTGTTGAAGCTGCCGCAGAACTGCACTTTTATAGGTATAAAACAAGTGAGAATAGGAATTTCGTTCAGCAGAGAACTCTAAATAGCTTGCAATGCTTTACAGTTGCAACAGAATTATTTAGTTCATTACCTCAATGACTTCACCTGCTGAAATTGTATTCAACACTCGGCGAACGTCAGGAATCAACGGTATCAATTCAGGCAAGCGGTTTTTTAAGGCAACCATTACGACGACTGCTACTCCAGCTTGTTGTAGATTTTGCTGATATCGTAGATTTTGGTCTGTCGTGAGCAAAACTGTGAATCCTTCCTGGTTCATCAATTGAAGTAACTCACCGTTTTTCTTACCCGACCATCCCATCTCTACTACTGTGCGAATGTCGTAATCACTCAGTTCATGCTTGAGAGGTCTTGGCACGCACTCATCCAGCAGAATTTGCATATGCAATTAGCATCTCTTTTGCTAACTCTAGGGCTGCGATCGCCTGTTGGCGGCTCACGCTAGGAAAATGATCTAAAAATTGATCTAAAGAATCGCCTGCTTCAAGATAATCAAGCAAGTTCTTAACAGGCACGCGAGTCCCTACAAAGACAGGGGTTCCTCCCAATATGTCTCTATCGCTATGAACAACTGGTAGTAAAGGGGTCATAGAACATAACTCTAGGGGAAGGTCAACCAGTCCTAAACTAACATTTATTCCCGGCAAAGCGGTTAACCAGTTTGGTTAGATTACTGCTTGACGCTGTTGCCGCAGGAAGGTGAGAAAGTCTTCAATTGAGTCTTCTTCAGACCAAAATTCAAGAGTCAAATCTTTGAGGTTATGCACAGTGGTAGGGTTTTGAGTGACCAGTAGCTGGCTGAGTGAAGTGCCTTGCCGAAATTGAGCATTGAGCGTTTTGAGGTCGGTTAGAGAATCTGAAGCTGAATCGTTTTGAGTCAGGATCTGGAGGAGTTGTTAACGTTCTGTAGGTGAGAGCGATCGGATGGCAGCGATTAGCGCAAGGCGCAACTGCAAAGCAACCGCCGCTTCAAGTTGTGGAGTCATCGTAAAAATCTAGTTCTAGGTTATTTGAATTCAGAAGTAATTCTAATCAAGTTATTAACGGGTTGTCTTCTACTCTCTTCCTATACATTTAACGATCCGACAGACTGCTGTGATCGCACTTTGTTTGCCTATGGCTACAACTTCTTTGAAATTGACTGCCCTACAATTTTATTGTCCACGTCCTGGCTGGCAGTCCGCAAACCCTAATGCTTCTGTGTCGAGGAAACTGGCGATCGCCATCTCAATGACTGCCTCGATCGGGTACTCAATTTCAGCAGCACGATCGATTAGAGCAGCTCGAATACGATCGGGTAGGCGTTCCAAGATCACTTCAGCATCACCGGAGGAAAGTTGTTCTAGAAGTTTAGTTTGCATTGCTTTACCGCTGGGTTAGAGAATTTGAAGCTGAATCGTTTTGAGTCAGGATTTGGAGCAGTTGTTCACGTTCTGTGGGTGAGAGCGATCGAATGGCAGCGATTAGCGCAAGGCGCAACTGCAAAGCAACTGCCGCTTCAAGTTGTGGAGTCATCGTAATCCCATAGATATTAGATATTTATTGCCAGATTATTTGAGCTTAGATGAGTTTTAGAAAAATCTCGTCAAATCTCCACAGCATGTAACCAGTCCAACCCTTGGTATAGCTTCGCCAGCCGCTCAACGCAAAGATATATTCTCTGGGCAAGCTACCTTTGACATTTTGAGCCTCGTAATTAAAAGCATCCCACGGAGACAACCACATATTATTGACGTACCAGTACACGGCTTTGCCAAACCTATTCTCACTCATTGTCTGGACAGATACCTCTGGAGATGACTTACAACCTAGACTATGCCAAATCTTACTCTGAACACTAAACCCAAAATAGCCATCACTATGTTGAGTCCATAATCTATCAATTGCAAGGAGAGACTGTGGAGATAGATTTTTGATATCATCTGGCTGCAACCACCCATCTTTTTCTCTATGCATCAACTCAAGCAGAAGTCGCTTTGTCTCAAGGTCAGCATCCTTCCATTTTTTTAATTCAAGTAGTTGCTGGAGTTTTTCACAATTTATACGTGGTTCAACAGGCTGTTTATGCTTAGGCGCTGGTGCTGCCTCAGCCTGAGTGACTTGAGGTTGATGAGATTTTAGAAATTCATAGGCAGCATTAATCTTCTTGATTTTGACTTCTGCTTTTTGTTGTAGCCTGGGATTGTCGCAAAAACGATCAGGATGCCAAACTAGAATTAAGTCTCTATATGCTTGTTTAATTTCAGCTTGAGTTGCTTCTGGTTCAATCTCAAGGGTTTGGAAGTAATGCGCGATATTTCCCATTCAGGGTTTCCTTTTCCAATGAGGTTCAATTTGGCTCTAGATACAGTAATTAAATTACAGCAGCATTTATTCAAGAGTTTTCGATGATGTATTTTTCAAGTTGAAGAATTGCTTGGTCAATTGCCATAATAATTCCATCAACCACATTCTTTTGTTCTTCTAGAGGTGCAAGTTGTTGAGCTAAAGCGCGGCGATCAGCATCACGATTTATAGTTTGAACAGTTCGTACAAAGCGACCAATGCTACCACCACCTCTGACCTTAGAGCCTTGTTGACGCACTTGGTCAGTGTATTCTGCGCGGATCACTTTTTGCTGTTGAGTCAATTCTCTTTTCACTAAAGCATATTCTTTTTTCTTGAGCTTCAACGCCTTGATCGCTATCTTGGCTTGTGCTAGTGACTGAGCCGAAATATTAATTCGACCATCATCTGCGATCGTCACAAAGTTATTTGAGTCAGGTAACATACTTCCGAATTTAGCAACTCGGTTCAGTATAACTTCTGCTCAGTGTCTTGGCTTTCAACTTCAAGTTGCCATAAAGACTAACAGATAGCTTTTAAAGTCTCACCAACCCAATTAAGTTAAACGGAGCGATCGAACTACTGATCAGAGCGAAGAAGCTAAAAATTAGCGCCCGTAGAAAATCATCCTTCAACTGAACCACGATCGATTTCACTCCTCAGCGTCTTTTTGATGGCGATCGATCACGCAAAATAGAGAAAGATTTCTATCGCCTCTTCGCTATGCCACTTCCTCGTCTTTTGACTTTGATTATTGGTCTGACGCTCATTTTGGGGCTGATGATTTGGCTGATTGATTCGCTGTCTCGATTGTCTTGGCAGTTGTCGTACTACCCATTTTTGGGACCGATGTTGATCTTCTTGATCACGGTGCTGATGGCGGTCTTGATTGGTACGTTTGTCTATTACTTTTTTTGGCTACCGAGACAGGCAAAGAAGCGTCGCCGTCCCATTCCCACCGTTTCACCCGTCAAGTCAGAGGCGGCAGAAGAAAATCTCAAAGCAGTGCGGCGACAGTTAAAGCAGATTCAAGACGAAGTGGTGCGGCGAGAACTGCTGAGTCGATCGCGAGAAATCGAACAAAATCTGGCTCGTGGCGAAATCAGAGTTGTGGTTTTTGGTACAGGTTCGTCGGGCAAAACGTCGGTGGTGAATGCGCTGATCGGGCGAATAGTGGGCAAAGTTGGGGCACCGATGGGGACGACCGAAGTGGGCGAAACTTACCGATTGCCCTTGAAGGGAGTCGATCGCGAGATCCTAATCACTGACACACCCGGAATTTTGGAAGCGGGGGCGGGAGGCAGCGATCGCGAAAAGTTAGCCCGTCGCTGGGCTGCTGAAGCCGACTTGTTAGTGTTTGTTTTAGACAACGATTTGCGTCAGTCAGAATACGATCCGTTGAAGTTGTTGGCGGAGATTGGCAAGCGATCGATGATTGTCTTGAATAAAGCAGATCTGTTTCCTGAAGAGGATTTAGAAGCGATTTTGGCGCGGTTGCGGGAGCGAGTTCGAGGCATCGTTCCTTCTAGGGATGTAATGGCGATCGCTGCGAATCCTCAACCGATCCGACTGGTGACAGGGGAAACGGTGCAGATGGATCAGGAGATCATGCCGTTGATTCGGCGGATGGCGGAGATTTTGCGATCGGAGGGCGACGATCTGTTAGCAGATAACATCCTCTTGCAGTCTCAGCGTCTCGGAGAAGATGCACGAGATCTTATCGATGAGCAACGACGAAAACAGGCGGACAAAATCGTCGATCGCTTCCAGTGGGTTGGGGCGGGCGTGGTTGCCGTCACGCCGTTACCTGTGGTGGATTTGTTGGCGACGGCGGCCGTTCATGCTCAGATGGTGGTCGAGATTGGCAAGGTGTATGGCTGTGAAATTAATCTAGAGCGAGGACGAGAGTTGGCGTTTTCTCTCGCAAAGACGCTGGTGAGTTTGGGTGTGGTGAGAGGGGCGATCGAGCTAGTCTCCAGAGCGTTGCAGTTGAGTGTGGGCGGCTTTTTGGTCGGTCGGGCGATTCAGGGTGTGAGTGCGGCTTATCTGACGCGAATTGCGGGCAAAAGCTTTATTGAATACTTTCGACAAAATCAGGACTGGGGCGACGGGGGCATTACTGAAGTGGTGCAGCGGCAGTTTCAACTCAATCGGCGGGATGAGTTTATCAAATCATTTGTGCAAGATGCGATCGCCAAAGTGGTTCGACCGCTGCAACTCGATGCCCACCTTGACGACGAGCCACGACCGCTAGAGATTGAGTCCGTTGCTCAGGAATTGTACAAGCGACCCTTTGAGGAAACCGTGGACGATTGGCGTTAGTTCGACGATCGGGGCAGGCAGCATTTCACCGCGAAAATCGAGCAGTTGTACGAGAACGAGATAGCCGATTCCCAAAAAGAGGGCGATTGCCCCTGTGAGATAGGCGACAAACTTCGATCGATCCATTGGTGTCACTGCTAAAAAAGGAACACTCAAAGTTTAAGCAAAATTAGTGAGCCAGCGCATCCAGATTTATGGATTGTAGATTAACGGCTAAAGTAACCTCAACCGCTAAACTAAAAGCAGCACTATTGGAGCCTACCGCAATGGTTCGTCTCGATGCTACTCCTATCCAACCGCCTATCGAGGATATGTCTCAGCCTCTTTTGGAGGACACCACGCCTGAACTTCAGGCGGAGATGGATTGGCCCGACGATGTTACTTTTCCTCCTACCAACCTCTACAGCGATGAGCCGCCCTTGGAAACCGACTTTCACCGCCGCCAAATTGACCTGCTGATTCGACTATTAGAATTCTGGTGGGGCGATCGTTCCGACTTCTACATTTCTGGCAACTTAACGGTCTACTACAACGAACAGCAGCTCAAAAAGCGAGACTTTCGCGGCCCCGATGTGTTTGTGGTGTTGGGAGCAGAGAAGCGCGATCGACGCAGTTGGGCAATCTGGGAAGAAGGCGGCAAGTATCCGAATGTGGTGATTGAGCTATTGTCGAGTTCGACGGCCACGGTCGATCGGGGCAAAAAGAAAGACTTGTATCAAGACGTGTGGCGGGTGCCAGAGTATTACTGGTTTCATCCCCAGACAATGGAGTTTGCAGGGTTTCGGTTGTTTGGCGGCACTTATGTGGAAATTACTCCAACCGAGAGCGGCAGACTGCCAAGCGAACAGTTGGGATTAGAGTTGGGCATTCACGACCAAAAGTTGCGCTGGTTCACCGCAGAAGGAGACTTGATTCCGCTGCCCGAACAGGCAGAAGGACAACGAGCAGATCAGGAACGTCAGGCGAAAGAGCGATTGGAGAACTATTTGCGATCGCAGGGCATCGACCCCAACCAACTGCCAGAGTAGACGATCGCCCCTGTGAGATGAGATAGGAACTTCGCGCCATTTTTCGCGCCATTTCTGGGTGTACTGCTCAAAGAACTGGATACTTAGATTCCAGACAAATGCGTCATCCCTCAACCGCTAAACTAAAAGCAGCGCTATTGGAGCCTACCGCGATGGTTCGTCTCGATGCTACTCCCATCCAACCGCCTATCGAGGATATGTCTCAGCCTCTTTTGGAGGACACCACGCCTGAACTTCAGGCGGAGATGGATTGGCCCGACGATGTTACTTTTCCTCCTACCAACCTCTACAGCGATGAGCCGCCCTTGGAAACCGACTTTCACCGCCGCCAAATTGACCTGCTGATTCGACTATTAGAATTCTGGTGGGGCGATCGTTCCGACTTCTACATTTCTGGCAACTTAACGGTCTACTACAACGAACAGCAGCTCAAAAAGCGAGACTTTCGCGGCCCCGATGTGTTTGTGGTGTTGGGAGCAGAGAAGCGCGATCGACGCAGTTGGGCAATCTGGGAAGAAGGCGGCAAGTATCCGAATGTGGTGATTGAGCTATTGTCGAGTTCGACGGCCACGGTCGATCGGGGCAAAAAGAAAGACTTGTATCAAGACGTGTGGCGGGTGCCAGAGTATTACTGGTTTCATCCCCAGACAATGGAATTTGCAGGATTTCAGTTATTAGGTGGGGTTTATGTCCCGATTGTACCGACCGAGAGCGGCAGACTGCCCAGTGAGCAATTGGGATTAGAACTGGGTATTCACGACCAAAAGTTGCGCTGGTTCACCGCAGAAGGGGACTTGATTCCGCTGCCCGAAGAGGCAGAGCGCCAGCAGGCAGACCAGGAACGTCAACGAGCAGACCAGGAACGTCAACGAGCAGACCAGGAACGTCAGGCGAAAGAGCGATTGGAGAACTATCTGCGATCGCAGGGCATCGACCCCAACCAACTACCAGAGTAAATGCTCAGAACTCAGTTTCCTAACTTAGAAGACTGCAAAAAAGACTGCAAAATCTAGTGAGAAGGACATCCGATAAAGTGTTTTAATATCACCTAGCCAATGAGACGAGAGACGATGGATACTGCTGTGGATTTACTGAGCGAACCTGCTGAAAACGATCGGGCGATCGTGATTCAGACGTTTGAGTTGAGCAAGGTCTATCGCACAGGGTTTTGGCTCAACCAGAAGATCGGATCGCTCAAGAAAGTGAGTCTGACAATCTATCAAGGCGAAACGTTTGGATTGCTCGGTCAAAATGGGGCTGGAAAAACCACGCTCTTAAAAACGCTGCTGGGGATTGTTAGACCGACATCGGGACGAGCCACCTTGCTGGGCGCGCCTTTGGGCGATCGATCCGTCAAACAACGAGTGGGCTATCTGCCCGAAAATCCTTATTTCTACGATTATTTGACGGGATGGGAGATTCTCAAATTTACGGCGGGACTGTTTGGAGTGCCGCGATCGATTCAAAAAAAACGCATTCCCGAACTGCTGGATCTGGTCGGACTCGCGCAATCTGCCGCCAAAAAAAAGCAACTCCGTCAATATTCCAAAGGAATGCTGCAACGAATTGGCATGGCGCAGGCGTTGATTAATGATCCTGAACTGGTGTTTTTGGATGAGCCAATGTCAGGACTCGATCCGCTCGGACGCTACCAAATTCGCGAAATTATTCTGTCGCTCAAGGCGCAGGGCAAAACGATTTTTTTTAACAGTCATGTGCTGTCGGATGTTGAGAAGGTGTGCGATCGCGTGGCGATTTTAGCTCAGGGTGAATTGATCTCGATCGGGTCACTCCAAGATCTGTTGGGAACTGCTGATACTTACCAAGTCGTCGTCAAAGGCGGAAATCCCGATATTCTCAAGCAGCGATTGGCAAATCTAGAATTTCAAGAAGGCAACTGGGTGGGGCATTTGCGCGGCGAACCTCAAGATTTTATTGCTAGTTTACGACTAATGAAGGCGCAGTTAATTTCAATTCATTTAGCTCGGCCTTCGTTAGAGGAATACTTTGTGCAGCAGTTAAAAGAAAGAGGCATTCATTCAAGTAGTTAGACAATAAATTGAGACAATAATTAAATTAGGAAGTGGTAGTCCTGGATATCTACTTCTTTAATAAACTTTTCTATTGAATATGGAAATCATCACCAAAAGGTTTCTGTTACGTGACTTTTCTCTAGAAGATGAGCCTAACTTTCTCGCCTATCATGCTGATCCGCAGTATGCACAATTCTGTGCGCCTACAGAAGTAGAACCTGATTATACAAGAGCGTTACTTCGTCTGTTTATTCAGTGGTCAGAAGAACAACCTCGCCGTAATTATCAACTTGCGATCGCTTCTCTCAAAAATCGGCAGGAGTTAGTTGGCTGCTGTGGTTTGCGTCAGGTGGGCGATGATGAGACAAAAGCAGAATTGGGCATTGAGTTAGCACCCCAATATTGGGGACGTTATCGTTATGCTATTGAAGTTGCCAGTCGTTTGATTGAGTTTGGTTTCTGTCATTTAGAGCTGCAAGAGATTGTAGGCTTTTCTATCGATGCCAATGTGCGAGTAACCCGCTTGGCACGTCGATATGGATTTGTAGCAGTCAAATCCCATCCAGGCGCAGATTGGATGCACGAGAAAGAATGGCACCAAATCGAGTGGCAACTTTTGCGGAAGCGATGGGAAGATCTGTCAGCCGAGGAAATGGCGTAGTTTGAATTGGAACTGGACTTCTCTCCTTTGAATGATGTGCGATCGCTCGTAATGAGCCTCCATCAAACTTGGACTCTTTCCAAAATCAAATTGGCATAGTCAGGTGTAAAATCTCCTCCATGTACGATGACACCTGCCGATTTCTTGCTGAACACTTTTCCACCGATTTTGCTAGTTGGCTGCTAGGAGAACCTATTGCGATGGCAGAATTGAAACCTTCTGAACTCTCCCTCGAACCCATTCGAGCAGATGCCATGATTCTGCTTCAGTCCGATCAATCCAGCCTCCACATCGAGTTTCAAACATTACCAAAGAAAAAAATTCCATTTCGGATGTTGGATTATCGCGTTCGCGGACATCGGCGCTATGACGACAAAACCATGCAGCAAGTGGTGATCTATCTAAAGTCCACCGCCTCAGAACTCGCCTATCAAACTAGCTTTACTCTAGAAAGCACCCGTCACGATTTTCAGGTAATTCGACTGTGGGAGCAACCCGTCTCACGGTTTCTTCAGTATCCTGGACTGCTTCCCTTTGCGGCACTAGGGCAGAGTGCTGATCCAGCAGAGATGTTGCGTCAGGCAACTCAAATTGTGGATCAGATTGAAGAACCTACGACTCAAGCAAATCTGATGGCAGCTTCAGCGATTCTAGCTGGGTTACGATTGGAGAAGGATGTAATTTATCGATTAGTGCGGAGGGATGTCATGCAAGAATCTGTGATTTACCGTTCGATTCAAGACGAAAAGATAAGGGAGATCGCTTGCAATCTTTTACGAGGAGGTGTAGATATCAGTCTCATTGCATCTTCAACAGGTTTATCAGTTGAGGAAGTCCGGCACCTTCAACAGCAAATTGGGCGTGAATCTCCTCAAAGCCAAGTTTGATCTGTGTGGCGATTAAGTCATCTCTAAGGAAGATTTTGAAATGAAACTCATGTACAGTACGATCGATGATTGCAAAGTAGCTGAAGACAGCTAATAGGCTTGCTTTCAATCTGGACTTCTCTCCTTTGAATGATGTGCGATCGCTCCCATTCCTTCTATTTCTTAACAAAGTAGGAATTCACAGGACGAAACACACCATGCTTGATTTACCTAATTTATTAGAGACTGCTAAAAGTGCTGGAAAGTTCAAAACGCTGGTTGCAGCCGTCGAAAAAACAGGATTTGCGCCTCTGCTAGAAAGCGATGAGTTTTTTACGGTGTTAGCGCCCGCGGACGAAGCGTTTGAGAAATTGCCAGAAGGAACTTTGGAATCACTTGATTTGCACACGCTTAAGCAAATTGTGGGCTATCACATCTTGTTTGGAGACGTGCGATCGGATGACCTGGTTCAAATCGAAGAAGCCGAAACGATGGAAGGATCAATTGTGGCGATCGAGCATGACGACAATGGTGTGACCGTCAACGACACAAAAGTTTTGCAAACCGATATTCTCAGCCACAACGGAACGATTCATGTGATTGATGGCGTGTTGATGCCTGCGATCATGTCGAGGAAGTAGGAAGTAGGAAGTAGGGATGAGGGATGAGGGATGAGGGATGAGGGATGAGGGATGAATCGTTGATTGGTTGTGTTTCTGAAGGCTTCTGGAGTTGAGAGGTGATTTGATGACATCGTTCAGCAACCCGAAGATAACACGATGTATCGGGAGTAAATTTCTGAACAACTACAACCAAACCCTTTCATCCCTCATCCCTCACCCTTCATCCCTCCAAACTTGTTATCCTAAACTCTTGCAGCTATCACAAGGACTGGAGCATTGAATACGATCGCAACTCTCGGCACGCAGACCAAGCGTAATCTGGGAGGGATGTTTACGGCGGGGCTGCTGTTTTGGGCGAGTTTGGCGAGTTTGTTGCCTGTTTTGCCGCCTTATGTGAAGTCGATCGGAGCTTCTAATCAACAGCTTGGACTGGTCATGGGAGCGTTTGCTGTCGGGTTGCTGGTGTTTCGGCCGATGTTGGGCAACATGTCTGACACTCGTGGCCGTAAGGTTGTGATGCTGATTGGGATTTCGGCGGCGGCGATCGCGCCCGTTTGCCATTTATTCACTCAGTCGCTCTTGTTGCTGATGGTGATTCGCGTCTTTCATGGCATCAGTATTGCAGCGTTTACGACGGCTTATAGTGCGCTGGTGGTGGATATCTCTCCGCCGCAAAATCGAGGTGAACTGATTGGCTACATGAGTTTGGTGAACCCGATCGGAATGGCGCTAGGTCCAGCAATGGGAGGGTATTTGCAGACTTGGCAGGGATTTGCGCCTGTGTTTTTGGTTTCTTCTGCTTTGGGTCTGATTAGTTTGATTTGTGCAGTTCAAATTGCCAGTCCTCCTTTGGCGGCGCGTTCTCAATTGGATGTTGGAGAAAAAGAAGCTTCGTTTTGGCAGGTGTTGTTGAGCGATCGCATTCGCATTCCTGCTCTTACGATGCTGCTAATCGGGTTAGCGTTTGGCACAATTGTCACTTTCATTCCTCTTTATATTGACGCGGCTGATGTTGATCTAAATTCGGGATTGTTTTATACGGCGGCAGCGGTGACGAGTTTTGTGGTGCGATTTGTCACGGGTCGAGCGTCCGATCACTATGGGCGAGGCATTTTTATCACGATCGGGCTGTCTTGTTATGGAGTCGCAATGTTGTTGTTGTGGCTGGCTCAAGATCGCACTTCATTTTTGTTGGCTGGGGCACTCGAAGGCATGGGGGGCGGAACATTTTTGCCGATTATGATTGCGCTGGTGGCCGATCGCTGTCAGCCTCACGAGCGGGGACGAATCTTTGGTCTGTTTATGGGCGGCTTTGATTTGGGGATTGCGTTGGCCGGGCCGATTTTGGGCATTGTGGCGGATCAGATGGGCTATCGCGGCTTGTTTGGAATGGGTACGATTTTGACGTTCGCGGCACTGACGGTTTTTACGACGATGTGTAGCAAAACGGTGGGGCAGTCGGTTCGATTTGCGATCGGGCAAGGCAAAGATGTATATGCAATTCCTCGATCGACGCTCACGGATTTGTAGGGCGATCTTCTAGGTCTCTGAATTTTCTAAACGCTTCGATTCGATCAAACTTTTTCGCTGCGGTGTTGAAGTCTTCTGCCCCCCAACCGCCCAATTCTGGCGGACTTTAAGACCAATTTGCGGTTCAAAGTCCCTCACTCGTGGGGGATTTGGGGGGCTTCCCAAGGACTCCCTAAAGTTGAATTGTCTTTTTGTTGTGCAATTCCTCCAAATGTATGAGTGAACCAGCGCCCATGACAATATCGAACTTCATTAGAGACCGTTGCACTTGATAGCCCGCTAACACGCGAATCACTTGATATTCAGTCGTTAAATCGCTCGTGCCATCCCATTTGAGATAGGCTAATTGACTTGATGCAATTTCACTCAATTGTTCAACGAATTCGTCAATACAATCTCTTACATCCGAGAGAATGCCAGAGGGCACAAAAATCAAACAGTCTTGCAAATCCAAGGTAACGGTGACTTGATATCGTCTCACTAACGAGCATTGCAACTCAAAGCTAAACGAAACCGAGTCAGAAAGGTGTCTCCTAACGGCCATGTTGTTTTGTCCTCTCTGGTTTAGTTCAAAGAGGATGGGAGCGCCGTTTCCCCGGCTGGGGAACTACACAGCAATGGCTCAAACGCTCCCCAGTGGTGTGAAGGGTATGCAGGATCTTGATTCCAACCTTTCAAGATCCCATCGCAAAGCAGACGTAGTACAATCATGAACGCCTCCGAAGTTAGTTCGTGTAACTTAGGTGGAAGTCCTCGGAGGTCTGATCGGCTAAATCAGATTTCCGGGGCGTGATCTCCACCTGCGGACATCTTACACAGATTTTTGATTTTTTGGAATACCCCATTTTTTGGAGAAACGTTAATCAGGCATTTGGGGATCGACTCGTTCCTTGTACCTTCCGTTTTAGTCAAGACACAGAGCGCCTGGTTTTGAGTAGAGGCAGAAACTTGCTCTGAGACTGTCAGATGATTAAGAAAAGCTTCAATGTCTATAGTGTTTCAGACGAATGGCATCACGAACTTGGTCAAGCAGTTTTTTAGGGGCGCGGTTCCATAAAGGAGTCTCGGAGAAGTTAGATAGTATTAAAGTACTAAATACCACCATAATCAACTACAAAGATTTCTTGAAGTTATCGAATTATTTCCTAGCCCAAAGATATTATGTTGATGCAAGCGTAATTCTGCCTAACTTCCCAATTTGGGGTGTTGTACAGAATCTTGTCTGTCCTAATCTCAGATTTGAGGAGTTATCCGAAAGTTTTTCAGCCTAATCGCCCCCTTGGGAGGGTTAGCCAGACAATTTTCAGTCTAATCACCCGAATCAGGGAGGTTAAATCGATCAGATCAGTCTAAACACAAGTTGGGCAGCCTCTCGCGGTGAGCGCAAAGATACAGGCTTCTCTCGTTCAACTCGTTGTTTCGAGAGTTCCGCGTGTAGTTTGCTTCGTTGATGGTGGGTTCGTCGATAGCGGTGCTGCAAAGATTCTTCGTCATGTTGCGCGAAGCATTTCTCGTTCAGTGCGAAGAAGCTCCCCAACACGTCGGTGCAGCGGACTGATTTGCCCTTCTCGTCTGCGTTTCGGGTGTGATCTATAGCCGCTGACCTTTGCCGTTAGACCTCACGACCCCGTGATCAATACACGCGGGTTACCAAATTACTGATGACTGGACAAATGCTGAGGCTTTACAATAAGGGTATGTAGGTCAAGCAATCCATCTAGGGTAGCCATGCCAATCGTGTTTCAGTTTCATCCAGAAAAAGCTGTTGAAGCCGCAGCAACACTCTTAAAGCTCCATGGCAAGCCTATGAAATATTTAGGCTTGCTTAAGATGCTTTATATCGCTGACCGTATTGCATTAGACCGCATGGAACAACCGATTACTGGTGACCATTACGTATCAATGGATTATGGTCCTGTGCTTAGCGGTGTTTATGACCTAATTAAGGGGAAGCCTGTCGATGATGCTTTACCTCTCTGGTCTAAATTTATTTCTCCTCGAAACACGAACCACGTTTCTTTACTAGGCGATCCAGGAAGCGAAGAACTCTGTGAAGAGGAGGAGGAAATCATTCAACAGGTTTATCAGATTTTTGGTCATCTTGACCCTTTTGATGTTGCTGAGTGGACTCACGATCTTCCAGAGTGGCAAGACCCTCATGGTTCTGCCATCCCGATTTCAGTAGAAGAAGTTCTCAAAAATGTGGGTAAAAGTGATGAGGAAATAGAGGAGATTCAGCAAGAAGCCATTCGGGAGGCGTATTTAGATAGGGTTTTGAATGTCTAGCATCACCATTAATCTGGGAGATGCTTTTTTGATAGATACACCTCCCAACGGCGAACATCTTTATATTGCAATTGCACAAACTTCTGGAAGCAGCTACCTGTTTGTTAATGTAACCACTCGGAGAAACAGTTCTGAAACTGCCTGCGTTCTCTTGCCGGGTTCAGGTGTACCTAGCTTTATTGTACGTGAGTCTGTTGTAGCTTACCGATTTGCCCGTGAGATGGATGCTACTGAGTTGGCTGGGTTGATGACCGTTGGTAGTCCTATCCCGAAAGGGTCTTGTTCAATGTCTATTCTTACCCAGATTCAGCAGGGTGGTCTAGTTTCTAAGCAGTTGAGGAACAAGTACAAAGCTGCGCTTAAAGCTTCTTTAGAGAGAACGTAAGATGTCGTTGAGCACAGAGTTCTGGGAAACTGAGGTCTAACAATTCGGTTGGAGCGGACTGTCGAAAATTGATGGTGTTGCGGCAAAAGTTACTTGCAGCCGCTCAACCGCGCCGTTATACAGCGTGGGTTATCTATGGGGGCTAACCACAAGACCATCTGTAAGTCCTTAACCTGCGGGAAGCTATAGGCACAATAAGCTTATGTTTGTACGGTAGTAAAAGCGAAGTTATACTAACTGTTAATTAATAATTCTGTTGCAGCCTAATTATGAGTGATGCAGTTCCGGTCAAAAGAATTTTGGTTTTAGCCGCAAATCCAAAAGGAACCTCAAGACTTCGGTTAGATGCAGAAGTTCGAGATATTGAGGCAGGGTTGCGACGTTCCAAGAATCGTGACCAGTTTGTATTGACTCAACAGTGGGCGGTGCGACCAAGAGATATTCAACGAGCTATGTTGGATGTTGACCCACAAATTGTGCATTTTTCTGGACATGGTTCTGGGGATGAAGGCTTAGTATTTGAGGACGAAGTTGGACTCCCAAAGCTAATTGAAGGGCAGGCTTTGGCTCGGTTGTTTGATTTATTTTCTGACAAAGTAGAATGTGTTGTCCTCAACGGTTGCTATTCAGAAGTACAAGCACAATCGATTGCTCAGTATATTAAAAGTGTCATTGGTATGACACAAGCAATTGGGGATGAGGCTGCGATTGAGTTTTCAGTAGGTTTTTATGATGCTTTGGGAGCAGGGCGTTCAGTTGATTTTGCTTATGAACTTGGCTGTAGCGCAATTGCAATGGCAGGAATGCAAGAGAATTTAACGCCAGTTCTAATACAGAAAGCTGATGGCAAGAAATCTCCATCTGTTAGTACACCTCAATTATCATCCCAACGTGGAAGACAAAAGATAGAGCTTTTTCTCTCTTATTCCCATAAAGATGAAAGGCTAAGAGATGAATTAGCGAAGCATCTCAAACTCTTAGAAAGACAGCAGGTGATTTCTGCTTGGCATGATCGGGATATTAGTGCAGGCACAGAATGGGCTAGCCAAATTAGCGAACATTTAGAAACTGCCAAGGTGATTCTGCCACTAATTAGTGCTGATTTTCTAGCTTCTGATTACTGTTATGATATTGAGCTAGCGCGAGCAATGGAGCGGCATGAACTAGGGGAGGCTCGTATAATTCCAGTTATTCTGAGACCAGTTGACTGGACTAATGCACCATTCGGAAAATTACAAGCATTACCTAATAATGCAAAGCCCATAACCACTTGGGAGAATCAAGATTTAGCATTTGAAAATGTTGTTAAAGGTATACGTTTAGTTTGCGAAGAGTTACTTAGAGAAGAACAAGTTATAGAGGCTATTCGTGGCGGAGGAGTTGCTTCAGAGATAACTGCACAAGACTCTGGACTTACTAAAGAGTCATTTCAAATATTTGATGTGTTCAAAACTTCTGGAGTTCCAACAGTCACTTTTGTGGAACCTCAAAATTTTCATTTAATTAAACTTGCTTTGATGCAACCAGGGGTTGGTGTCGTTATTGAAGGTCCTTCTGGTATTGGAAAGACAACAGCACTGAGAAAAGCTCTTGAGGAAGTTAATCCAGATGATAAAGGGCTTCAAGTAAGGACTTTAAGTGCCCGTAAACCACAGGACTTGTCTCATATTTCAACAATACAACAATGGCACAATGGAATAGCCATTATAGATGACTTTCATAGGCTAGAAGCAACTTTGCAAGAGAAATTAGTTGATTATCTCAAGTATCTTGCTGATAATGAATTGCCGAAAAAATTGATTATTGTTGGTATTCCAAGTACAGGAAAACGTCTTGTAAATATGTCATTTGATGTTGCTACAAGAGTTAAATTCTTTAAGCTTGGAAAAGTGGCAGACGAGATCATTCTCAAAATGATTAGAAGAGGAGAAGCGGCTCTAAATATAGTTTTTGATCGTAGAACAGACATCGCCCGTTCTTCAAATGGAAGTTTGAATATAGCTCAGTTTTTGTGTTATCACTTGACGGCACATGAAGGTATTAGTGAAACTCAGAAAAGTACTGAGATCATCGCTGGCAATCTTGAGATTGTAATTTCAGAAATTATGAGTAACGAGCTTTCTTTAAAGTTTGAAGATGCTGTAAGATGCTTTGCCTCTTTGGATGACTACACTGAGAGAACTTGCATAGAACTTTTAAAAGAGCTATCTCGTAGCTCGGAAGGGTTTGTATCACTTAAACATGCACGTGATGCCAGACCTGAAATAAATCAAGGAATCGATAAGTTTATAGCAGAAGATTACATGAAGGTATTGTATGATAGATGCCCTGAAAGCAGAAAATATTTACTGTATGATAAAGAGCTGTGCGCTTTAATTGGGGATCATCCCCAATTAGTATTTTATCTGTTCAACACACCTTCTGATAGGCTGAGTACACTGGCAGGTAAAACACCAACAAGTTGAATTTTCTGAGATAAACTCGATTGATTGTTCGGTGTTGAAGTTGTAAGCGTCGGCTGTATAACAACCCCAATGCAGCGGACGGACAAAATCCGCTGGTGCTTAGTTTGAGGTTGCTTGCCGCCGCTGATTGGGAACGTTAGCCCCTAAGTTCTCTGTGGGAGTAACTAATGAATTATTTGTTGACGTTCGTAACAGAAGCAACCGTGGTGGAGGGAATCATCTATGCAGAAATTAGTCACGATTTATCTAGACCGAGAAGGCTATCGGATACCAGGGAAGCGTTCACCGGAGCAAAGCCACGGTACTGTACAGGAACATTTAGAGGACTATCTTGCTGCTGGTTGGGAAATTAAATCAATCACAGGTGCAGGAGGTGGAGGTGCTGGTGATTCTGTCAATCCACATGGTTCTGGTTGGATTGCTGTCCTTCTAGAAAAACTTTAATTGTGCTTACTTGTAGGTTAAGAGAAAAAGTTTTGAATGATTTGGACAAAGTTACACTTGGTTGATTCAAGTCAATATTGGCGGGAGGAACTTGTCTAGTGTAGAAGTTTTGCGCCCCGATGAAGTCTTGTCCGTTTGCCCATTAGCAGAAGCAGGTTAATTTTTACTCCAGCAGGCTTTGTAACTGTTGGTTACATTGGGCTAACAACTCTATTGAAGTGGACTGACTAGAAATCTTGGTTGCATTGCAAAGACTGCTGACAGTCGCTCAATAGGAACGTTAGCTTATCACTCATAATTGCGCATATTGCTTTGACCTATAACTCAACAGCGATCGCTCAAGTCAAAATTAAGCCCAACTTAATGATTATGGATAGTCAAAATTTAGAAAATAAAATTAATCAAATCACGAATGATTACGTGAGCAAAAGAGAAAAGGTTGCTTTAACAATTGGAGTAATTCAGCAAGGGCATCATTATACAAAAGGATTGGGTCAAGTTAGTGATCACAGTTGTTCCCTTCCTGATGATCAAACAATTTATGAAATCGGCTCCGTCACCAAGGTTTTTACAGGGACAGTTCTCGCTGCATTGGTGCATGGGGGAACGGTTGCTTTAGACGATCTCATTCAGCTTTATCTTCCCGAAGAGGTCGTTAGCCAGTTGCCTACTTCTGTTCAATCCATTACATTGCGCCAGTTAGCAACTCATACCTCTGGACTACCCAAACTACCCGACAGTTTCCTGACCAATATAAAAGATCCAACCAATCCTTATCTCGGCTACTCAGCGTCGGAGATGTATGCAGCATTGGTCGGTTTGACGTTGCTCAGTGAACCCGGTCAACGCTATGAATACTCCAACTTTGGCATGGGCTTATTAGGACATTTATTGAGTCTAAAAACATCTCAACCTTACGAGGATTTGGTGAAAGGAATGGTTTGTCAACCGCTTGGCATGACTAATACAACAATTCATCTCACACTAGAACAGCAGTCACGCTTTACACCAGGTCATTCCCCCGATGGAACGCTAACCTCAAACTGGGGTTTTGATGTGATGGCTCCTGCGGGAGCATTTCGTTCAACCGCCGAAGATTTGGTGATGTTCTTGCAAGCTCATCTTTGTGAGTCCGATCCTCAAAGAGCAGCTATTTTAGCGCGATCGCAAGCACGCTACTTTGAAATGGGTGATACTCTTAGCATCGGTCTGGCTTGGCATATCTCGACTCTACCCAATGGGCAAGTGGTACATTGGCATAATGGTGGTACAGGCGGTTACGTTAGCTTCATTGGTTTTGACAGAGCAAAGCAAACCGGAATCGTGATTCTCTCAAACTATGGGGATGCCTTTGCAAATGATAGTTCCGTCGATGAAATGGCAATTAGAATATTAATAGAACTATCTTCGCAGTAGCGCCAGCTAATAACGCCAATGCACACTGACCGCTTAGAGGCGATCCGTCTGTAACAGGTTATTTGGAGATTGGAGTTTACACACTCAACTTATGGAAAATAGGCGATCGCACTTTTCCATTAGTTAAGAAAAGCCATAACGCAATTACGCATATCATCAAATGGATTAACGATGTTCCCCATAAGCGTTATTTGAATGTCCAGATCCGCATACATTCCTGAATAAAAAGAGACTCCAGGGTCGCCACCCAACATGTGATAAGACAACACATCTTCTTGCTTCGCTATCCATATGCCATATCCGTAGTAAAAATTTGCTTCACTGCTACTTTGCTCTCCGGTTGGAATGTGCGGAGTTAGCATTTGCTTGAGTATCGCTTCAGATAAAAGTTGATGGGTCATCAACACCTGCCAAAATTTCTCCAAATCTCCAACCGTTGTGAAGGCTCCACCATCTGAGCCACCGATAATAGGCAGAGCATAGATATTAGTTCGCCATTCTTGATCAGACTTTTGGATATAACCATAGGCAGTGCACGGTGGCAGACAATCCATTGAGAAAAACCCGCTATCCGTCATATTGCAAATAGCAAATATATTAGCTTCGACGTACTCCTGGAAACTCAATTTGCTAACCTGCTCAACGATTAACCCTAATAGGATATATCCCGCATTATTGTAAGAGAATCTTTCTCCTGGGGCAAATACCATCGCCTGATCTTGAAACATTGGCAAAAAGTCTTTCAAAGTACAAACGCTGTACATCGGTCGCTCTTTCCACAGATCCTCATAGTCGTCCATCACTGCCTCATCAAAGTAGTCTGGAATACCTGAGCTATGGGTTAGCAAATGATGAACTGAAATCGCTGGATCGAAGGTGGGAAAGGGAATATTCAAACAATCTTTGAGAAGGGTATCAAATGTGAGTAGATTTTTCTCGACCAGTTGGCATATTGCTGCACTGGTAAATGTCTTGGTGCCAGAGGCTGTGGCAAACCGGGTATTAAGGGTGTTGGGTATCGCTTCAGCGCGATTTGCGAAGCCATAACTTTTAGAAAAAACAATTTTGCTTTTCTCTTTGACCCAAATTACACCAGAGAACGGTGATTTTTCATGCTGTTTGGCGATCGCGCGCTCAAGTTCTACGATGTGAATTACCATAAGGACGAGCCTCATCGGTAGAGTTTTTTCTCTATTGCTTTCTCTATTGATTGTAGTCCTTGAATAGCAGATCTTGTAGATTAGATTGAAGCAAGCTACATGCTTTCTGTGGAATGGTATAACATTCAGATTGAAGCGGCTTAGGTGGGCACTGTTATGATTGGAGCCTTGAATTAGAGCGGGGATTGTTGAGATCCAGCCTAACAACACCCAGACACATCGACTGTCGAGAGTTGACTGTTACGATGCAGAGGTGATGTGCAGCGGGTGATGGGCATCGTTAGGTCACTTCATCTCTAGGTTGAGACGGTGCCTGGGAGTGAACGACTAGTCACTTAGTGCTACGTCGGATTTGTTGAGAGCAATCATAAAGCAAGCCATCGGAATTATGTCGCATTTGCTTTGCACCGAACGGTTAAGTTTGCGCTCCTGTCAGATGAGCGACTTAGATGCTGTACACCAGTTATGGACTGAGGCTGATGTCCGACGGTTTCTCTTCGACGATCGACAAGTCTCTACTGAGGAAGCAAAATCGTTTATCGAAACAAGTGTGATGAGCTTTGCGAGTCATGGTTATGGGATTTGGCTCTTTTTTGAGCATCAAAGCGATCGGGTAGCAGGGTTTTCAGGTCTGCTTCATTCATTACAAGGATCACCAAGTCTAATTTTCGGCACACGACCTCAACTCTGGGGACGGGGTTATGCCAAGGAAGCTACAGGTTCTATACTTCGCTACACGTTTGATGTGCTGAGATTGGAGAAAGTAGAGGCAGATGTTGATGAGCCTAACAAAGCGTCGATTCGAGTGCTTGAGGCGTTGGGGATGACCCGAACTCAAAGAGCGATCGTGAATGAACGTCCATTGCTTTACTATGAAATTCAAACTTGGAGAAGAGAAGAAAGTGCGAACCTACCAGCAACCTAACGATCGCGCTGCACTGGAGAACGTTTGGAATTGGTTGATTGAGTTTCAAAGGCTATTTGCGTCGGGTGATTGGGAACGTTAGTTGGTTTCAGTTGCAGGTAGTGACATGTTAAACATTGCTTGTTGGTTATGAGTTAAGTGGCGTTGAGGATAGGGGTAGTGAGTGCAAATGAAGAAGGCCAAGTAATTTCAAGAAGTTGTGAATCATCTTTAGATACTGCTTGTTATCTGCATGAATCTGCTTATCAAATTGTGTGGTACCGCTCCGAGTTATGGAAAATTTTGACTTTGCTGTGGGCTGCATTTGCAGGGGTTTTGCTTGCAGCTTGACAAGCCCCGTTCGTGATCAAGAGTTAAGCAGGGTTTAGTCGCTGTCTTCTCACTTGGAAGCTTCACAATTTGGCTTTATGATCGACATCTAATACCAAATCAACGGTTACTTGCTACAGATCCTCGCCCCCTAAATCCCCCAATTCTAGGGGACTTTGACTAAGTTTGACTGATTAATTGGTTGCAGCTTATTTTCAACTTGGTATAAAAACAATTTTTCCAGCGATCGAGTATTCCAATCAGCTTACTCAGAAACGTGAAATCGAACTTTGTAGAATACCAGAGCTAGAGTTTACGATCGCTTCTCAATCCCTTCAAATGGCTCAGTGCCAAGCGGACTGGGAACCCAACCGTTAATCGTTTTACGCTGAACTAATAAAGGTTTTGAATGGACGATCGGTAACCTCAAAACTTCTCGATGCAGAATGCGATCGACTTCGGCGTAGATTTTGGAGCGTCCAGCCTGGTCAGATAGCGCTCTTCCTTGATCGAGCAGTTGTTGAAGGCGATCGTTTTTCCAGTTGCCCAGATCTTTTGTGCTGCCTGCGCCAAACAGCGGATAGTAGAAGGTGTCTGGGTCGCCGTAGTCGCCCGTCCAGCCCAGCATAAAGGATTGAAATCCTGGTGGCTTGAGGCGATCGGCAAGGTAAGCAGCCCAATCTTTGGTCTTGAGCGAGACGCGAATGCCCACAGCGCTGAGATCTGCGGAAAAAGCTTCGGCGATCGGCTTGGGAGTCGGAAAGTAGGGACGCGAAACGGGCATATACCAAAGCTCTAAGTCAAAACCGTTGGGAAAGCCCGCCTGAGTCAACAATTCCTTCGCTTTTTGGGGACTAAACTCGTAAGGTTTGAGATCAGGTGCCTGTGCCCAGGACAGTGTGGAGGGAATAAAATTGGGACTATTTTCGGCAAGGTCGCCCCAAAACGCTTTGACGATCGCCTGTTGGTTAATCGCATGAGCGATCGCCTGCCGAACTCGCACATCAGACAAAGGTTTATAGCTGGGATTTAACGCCAAATATCCCACATTAAACGAAGGGCGCGACGTGGCGGTGATGTTGGAATCGCGATCGACTTCTGCCTTTTGATCGGGTGCCAGATCGACGGTGAAATCAAGCTGTCCGGCGCGTAGCTGGGCCAATCGTGCGGCCGGATCGGTGACAAATCGCATTACCAATTGATTGCTTTTGGGCAGATCTGGCTTCCAGTAATTGGGATTTTTTTCGAGAACAATCCGATCGCCCGATCGCCATTCCTTAAACACAAAGGCTCCGGTGCCCACCGCTCCACCCGCAGGCGTTCCATAACTGGCGGCCGCTTTCTTAATTGCAGTCGGACTGGCAATGCCAAAAAAACCAGAAGCGATCGCGCTCGGAAAGGCCGCAAACGGCTGCTTTAACCCAAACTGAATCGTCGATTTGTCGGGCACTGTAATAGATTGCACCAGGGAGGCAGATTCGCCTTTTGAGCCGCCAAAGGTCTGATCCCAAATCTCATAGGTTTTGCCCGCATTCCGGTAGCCAAATGGATCATTTTTGTCCCACCAGCGATCGAAGTTAAACTTAACCGCATTCGCATCAAACTCAGTGCCGTCGTGAAACTTAACGCCCGATCGCAGCTTGAATGTCCAGGTTTTTCCATCCGCTGAAACTGTCCAGGAGGTCGCTAAACTGGGTTCCAGATCGGTGCTTCCCGGCTTAAAGCCGATCAAACGGTTATAAATTTGATTTTGCACCACCACCGAATTGCCGTCTGTGATGTTGCCTGATTCTAAATTGACAGGCTGTCCCACCGAACCATAAACCAACACGCCAGCTTGAGAAGGGGAGCTAGTTCCAGCGGTCGTCGAACTATTTTGATTAGACGCATTGCTGCAATTAGAGAGCGTAAACGCGATCGCAAACAACGCCGCCAAAAATCCAATTCTCCAAGTATTTCGTTTTTGTGCAAAAATTCGTTTTACAGAGTGTTGCTTCTCCATGGCCTCTCGTCCTTCAAAACTCATGAAAATAGTATGTCGGTAAACGTTGACTTTGAGTGGCGGACTCTGTAAGTAGCTTGAAGAGATCATCCGTTATTCCACAAAACGATCGCCCGTTTCTACAATGAAACAGATGCTTTGATCTTTGCCAGTTTGAGCATTTTTCACCCCATTTTGCAGCGCTATGAAAAAGATTTTGTTTATTTTGGGGGTGTTAACGGATGCTGATGTAGATTGGCTGCTTTATGTCGGCCGTCGAGAAGAATTAGCAGCGGGAACCGTCCTGATTCAAGAAGGGAAGTCAGTAGACGCGGTGTATATTGTTTTAACCGGATCGCTCACGGTGTCGATCGAAGCCCTTGCGGGTAAAAAAATCGCCCATCTCACCAGTGGCGAAGTGGTTGGCGAAATCTCGTTTGTCGATACTCGGCCGCCGTCGGCCACTGTCACCGCAACCGAAGAAACGCTAGTCTTGTCGGTGCCCCGTCAGCGATTGATGAATAAATTAACAGACGATACGGGCTTTGCTTCCCGATTTTATCGAGCGATCGCCTTGTCGCTGTCCGATCGCCTCCGCAATACGGTGGGTTTGTTAGGCTATGGCAAAGAGCTTCCCACTGAGGTGGTAGAGAGTCTCGTCGATGATCTCAGCCCCTCCGTTGTCGAACATCTCCCCCTCGCCCGCAGCCGATTTGAATTTCTCCTCAGACGCTTGCGAGGCTATTAGTAGATGTAGTATAGTTGTAGTATACGTAATGTAACGTCGATTCGATGAAATTTTTCGCGACGTTGCTTGGCGCTTCTGCCCCCCAACTTCCCATTCTGGGAGACTTTCAGAGAAGAATTGCGGTTCAAAGTCCTTTATTGATAGGGAATTTAGGAGGCACCCTGAATCTGCAACCACAGCGAAGGCATTCATCAAATTTACGTTAATGTATTGTGCATGACTGGTATTGTGCATGACTGGAACCGGATGAAGTGACTCATCAATACTTTCATCCCTCCTCCCTCCTCCCTCATCCCGACTTCTCATGACTCAACCCGACTTTTTCAACTTTGGCAACTCTGACCAAAACAAGCTCAAAGGGCAAGGGCTACTTGCGTCGGGTTGGCGGCCGCTGTATCGCGAGTTTGACTGGAGCCACATTACGCAGCTACTCGCCAACGACACGTCAGAATTGAATCGTCGGATCATGGGAATTGTCAGCAACGCCGCCGATACGCTGGGACGCACCAATTACGCATGGTGGGCCAATCTGACGAGCTTATTTTCTCAAAACAATCGCTACGATCTGGACGAATTTTGGAACTACATCACGCCCGATCCGCCTGCGCCTGATTACCGCTATGCCGATGCGCTAACCGTC
Organism: Phormidesmis sp. 146-12; assembly: GCF_052939495.1. Lineage (NCBI taxonomy): Bacteria > Bacillati > Cyanobacteriota > Cyanophyceae > Leptolyngbyales > Leptolyngbyaceae > Phormidesmis > Phormidesmis sp. 146-12. Next base: position 129,199 of record NZ_JBJPHS010000003.1, read on the forward strand.
GAAATGCCCGTGCGTCAGATTGTCAGTCGTAACAGCATTCCGATCGACTTCGTTCTCAATCGTCTTCAAGAAACCACCATTCGCCAAATTCTCGAATTTCTGGGTCGTCCTGATCTGGTGACGCAATATTATCTCGATCGCTACTTTTATCTTCCGCCCGATCGGTTTGTCAGTTGGGAGCGGCTAGATGTGATTACCAGTGCCTATTCTTACTGGGCAGCACATGAAGTTTGGTTGCAGATTGACTATCTCGATCGGGGTCGTCGCTTCTACACGCTAATGGCTAAGGATTTAACCCCTCTAATCAGCAAAGCCACTTACGGATTAGCCGTCATGTTGAGTGGGTATCAAAGCCGTGTCGGAAAAATTCACGCTCAATATCCAATTCGCAGCTTTCCGGCAGAAGTGCAGAGCTTTACGGATGCCGTTCAGCAGGCGGTGATTGAGCAGGGACGGTTGGCCGTCGTGGTGCATGGCGATCCGGGGACGGGAAAAACTGCGTGGACGCAGGCGATCGCCAAAGAAGTTCTCGTTCCACTAGGATATGTAATTTTCATTTTGGATCATGATGCGGTAGAAAACTTTGTGCCCCCGTCTTATCTTGAACGGATTTGTCTGATTATTAATGAAGCGGATAATCTGGCGCACGATCGTTCTACCGAAATCGCTCAAAGCAGCAGCAAAACCGAACACATTCTGAGTTTATTAGATGGCACGTTATATCAAAGTGTGATTAGCGTCGGCTCCAATCTGCATTCTGAACTAGAACAGAAGTTAGTCGTTTTGATGACCTGCAATACTACTGAACGTCTCGATTCCGCAGTCTTACGCAAAGGTCGAGTCGATCTAATCTGCGAGTTTATTCACCGCTTTGTCTAAGAAATCTAGTCGAACCGATGCTAGAAGGATTGTTCTACCAGTATTAATGAGGGCACAATTGGGATGTAATTTATTTATGAACATAGATGCGGGTTAATCAATTAATTTGAATCAAGATGTGAGACAAGTAATTTTGTACAGAGACGAAGATGGAATTTGGATTGTAGAATGTCTAAGCTTGAAAGGATGTATCAGTCAGGGAAAAACTAAAGAAGAAGCGCTATTCAATATTAGAGAAGCGATCGTAGGTTATATTGCTGCCTTAGAGGATGGTTTGTCTATACCAGAAGACAAATTTGAAACGTTCGACGATACAGCTTCAATTAGATACAGCTTCAATTATCAGTGGAGATACGATCGCAAATTCATCTATCAATATTTCAATATTCAAACTGTAGTTGTTAGTGGAACGCTGGTTTTGAGTTTTTGAGAAATTGAGGTCGATCGCTTGGTGACGATCGTACCTTTTTTGACATGTTAGATTAATGGCATAGAGACTAAAGGATATCTGGCGAATCATGAGCTTTAGCGACGTGGTGGAAGCAATCAAAGTCCTCTCATTTGAAGAAAAACAAGAGATTCAAACTCTCTTAGCTCAATACCTGAGAGAAGAGCGACGGGAAGAATTATACCAAAACTACCAGACGAGCATAGTCGAAGAGCAAAATGGTGAATTAAAGTTTTCCTCAAACATTGATGAATTAAAGCAACTGATAGAAGATTAGAGATGCAAGTCCTGATGGACTGACAAATCTTTTCAGGTAGGTTGGGTTGAACCTGGTGAAACCCAACGTTAGCAACGGTAGAAAGGCTGCTGTTGGGTTTCGCGTTGCTCAACACCAACCTACGAAAAGGCGTTGCTGAATCAGGGGATGAATTGCCCCAAAGCGGCGGGAAACCCAAGGTTCAAAGTCCCCCAATTTTGGGGGATTTAGGGGGCGAAAAGATGGACACTTCCCACAGATTCATCCCTCCAATCAGCAACGCCCATTTTGCTTACCCCAATTGCGTCACGGGTTGATTGATCCGAGGCTTGCCAAATCGCTCCCAGGCGTTGCCGCCGCGCAAAAACAACTCCATCCAGCGAATCTCTTGACCGTCAACATTCCAGCCAGAACTGCCCGGAGAAAAAGCCAGCGTCCCTTCAGGAACTCGAAAACTCCCGTCTGAATAAATGGCATCGCTGACCACATCCCCAATCCGAATCACCACTTTTGCCTCTGGTGCAAGCTTGACCGTGTGAGAGGGAATCGTCGTTTTGATATTGCCATAGCCATCGATCCAGGCGACCCGATCGCTCGGTGCATCTGCAATCTGATCCAAATTCAACAACTCGCCCAATAAGCTGAAATCATTGTTTGCGATCGCCGCTGCCGCCGGGGGAAAGACATCTCGCGATCGAAACTGCGAACCGCCCCGCGACACATTAATCATCTGCAACTGTTTGGCGTAGGGCTTGATAAACGAAAGCGTATAGCCCGCATTCACGCCGACCACCTTCACCCCATTGGGCAGCAACGCATAAGTCAAGCCTTCTCCTTCGTTGTTTTGGCGAGCTTCCAGGTCATCTTTGCGAGGCGCACAATTGTGGTAGATCAAGCGATCGGCGGGCCCTGGATTCAACCCCAACTGCGCGATCCAAAATCCGGTAGCCAAAGTGCTAAACGGCGGCACTGAGAGAAGCTGAATTTGTGCGTTGGGAATGCCCATCAACAGGCGCTGAGTCACTTCAGAAAAAGCCGGATCGCCCGTCCCGTAGTCTGCAATCAGAGAGATAAACATGTGCTGCTCCAAAACCTCACGCCCAATATACTCGGACTTTTATCGAAAGGAAGTCTGCCCTGAATGGTAGAATTCGCTACGCGATCAGAGGATTTAGAAATGCAGCGAGAAAAAGTTTTGTGGTTGGTGAAAGGGGTGAGTGGATTGTTGGCGATCGGCGCTGGTTTGAGTGTGTTTGGTGAGGCGCTGATTTATAAAATCAACGGTGACGGCTGGTTTTGGATTGGCACCTTAAGTTTGGTGTTAGTGAATTTTGGGCTTTGTCTGATGTTTGACAGCCACAATCATCAACTTAGATTGGCAAATTCAAAAGATCAAATTACCTCAGATTCTTGAATCTTCAGCTTTCTGAAAAAACTGTTTGAGAATGGCTTGTGGCGATCGATCCCATTGATCCAGGTGACTGTAAATCAACCCTTCTGGCGTGAGTCTGTAGGTTGAAGTGCCGTTAAAAAAGACGTGTCCTTTCCAGGGAACTCTCAACGTTCCGCGCACCGTCCACTCTGCCAAAATCGTCAATTCATCAATTTGAGAAACTTTGTGCAGGTCAAAGAAAAGCTGTGTAAAAAACAGCCGACCGTGAAATCGCAGCGTCCAGAAAATGATTCGGTAATTAAACTTTCCCTTAAAGATATTTACCGGATCTTTGAAGAAAATATCTTGAGTGTAAATGTCGTACCGAATGTCTTTCTCAAACAAGGTTGGCAAGTCTTGTTCAAGTGTTTGAATAATTCGATTGTCTTGCAGTTCATCCCTCATCCTTCATCCCTCATCCCTTCTTTAATCCCATTCCCCACTGTCAACATTTAACCCCATCCAGGCAAGACATTTTTGCATTTCCTGGTGCATTGTTTTTGCGTCAGCCTGATATCGTCGTCCGTGACCAGGAAGCACCCATTCAAACGAGTAATGAGAGAGAGCTTGCATCGATCGCTTCAACTCATCCCAAGAGTACCAACAGGCTTCTCGAAAGCCAATCAATTGCTTTAATCGATCAGACCAGGCAAGATGATCTCCGGTAAACAAAAATTGATTTTGATACAGTAAAACAGTGTGGCCCTTCGTATGTCCTGGAACGGGAATAATCAACAGTTCTGAATCTAATTGAAAGGGATCAGATCCGGTCAGTTTGATTTCTACGCTTTCAGTACTGCGATTAATTTCATCAGCGTGGAGAAGACGATCGCACCCAAAATGATCGTGAAACTTTTGGTGATCAGCCACATCATCTCGATGGGTCAAATACAGATAACGAATACCGCCCATTTCCTCAATTTGCTTTACCAATGGGGGAGAAAAACGCGGTGAATCTATTAGGATATTGCCGTCCGATCGCTGGATCAAATAGCTCGCAGCCCCAAAAGAATTCTCAGCATGATAGCCGCAGTGAAAAACATTTTCAGCAATCAAAATCGGAAAACTTTGCTGGGCAAATTTGATATCTTTGGGTTTTTCAACGGTACCGATCGAAGCCGTCGGACAGGACAATAACGCCTGCATTGCACGAAGCCGTTCGGTCTCGTTTTGGGGCTGATGATAAACGGCCGACATGCTCGACTCGCGTCTAAAAATTTCGGGAGCCATCCAGCGGCAAGTGTCACAGTCGATGCAGGTGCGATCGACGTAAAAATCACCGTCTACATTTTCGGGTCGGCGTTGGGTGAGGTGAGCCATTGGGGGAAGTGGGGGGTGAGGAGTGAGGGGGAAGAAGGGAGGAGGGAGGAGGGAGGAAACTGATCTAGATCATAGTCATAACGAGTATGGTTTGTGGAAAAGTTTCTGTTGAGAGTTGTGAATTTGGGAGAATGGGAGCAGGAAATTTTCGTCAGGTGTGGATGATGTTTGCAGGGCGGATGGCAGTTTTGGCGACGATGCACCATAAGGAACGGGCGATCGCTCCCATTCTAGAATCGGGGTTGGAGATACAAATCGTCGTGCCGCAAATGTTTGATACCGATGTGTTTGGGACGTTTACTCGCGAGGTGAAACGGGTGGGCGATCAGCGAGAAGCGGCTAGACAAAAAGCGATCGCGGCCATGGAATTGATGAAAATGGACTTGGCGATCGCCAGTGAAGGCAGTTTTGCGCCTCATCCTGCGGTGCCGATTTTGCCCTGCGATCGAGAATTGGTGATGCTGATCGATCGTGCCAATGATTTAGAAATTGTGGGGGAAGCGATTTCGATGGAGACAAATTTTAGTCAACGATCGGTGACCTGTTTCGACGAAGCCAAAGAATTTGCACTCAAAATTGGCTTTCCTGAACATGGGCTGATTGCTAAAGTGAATGCTGATTCGATTCAAATGATCAAAGGAATTACAACGCTGGAGAAGTTAGAGGAAGCGATCGCTAAATTATCAACATCAACCACGAATACAATTCACCTTGAAACGGATATGAGAGCGATGTACAACCCAACTCGAATGAAAGTGATTACACAAGCTACACAATATCTATTACAGAAGATTAATCATGCTTGCACACGCTGTTTGACTCCTGGGTTTGAATTAGTAGAACACAAATTAGGACTGCCCTGTGACTGGTGCGGATCGCCTACAAATCAAACGCTGTCCCATCTTTATCGCTGCCAGAAATGTGGCTTTCAAGAAGAAATTCTGTTTCCTCAAGGGGTGCGATCGGCTGACCCTGCCCAATGCCCCTTTTGCAATCCTTAAATTTAGGACAGTTTGGTGAGAAATCCCAAAATGCGCTTTGAGTTGGGCGTTAACAAAGTACGACGGTAGGCATCGGCTGCTTTTTTGATCGCTTCTGCCTGCGTAGGATAAGGGTGAATCACGCCGGACAAAGTATTTAAACCGCGCTTACCGACGATCGCCAGCGTCACCTCACTGATCAAATCACCCGCATGACGAGCCACGATCGTAGCTCCCAAAATTTGATCGGAGCCTTTTTTGTGCAGAATTTTGACAAAGCCATCGGTTTCGCCGTCTGCGATTGCGCGGTCGACCTTCTCAAACGGAATTTTAATCGTGTCAAACTCTAATCCTTTAGCGCGGATCTCTTGCTCATACATGCCTACATGCGCGACTTCTGGATCGGTGTAAGTTGCCCAAGGCATGACCAGACTACTGAGTTTAGAACGCCCCAAACCAAAGGGTGAAAAGAGCGTGTTTTTGATTACAATTCGGGCGGCTGCGTCGGCAGCGTGAGTAAACTTCCAATTCATGCAGATGTCTCCCGCAGCGTAGATTTTGGGATTCGTCGTCTGTAGATAATCGTTGACTTTCACGCCTCGTTTGTCGTACTCAACGCCGATCGCTTCCAGATTTAATTTTTCGACATTGGGCGATCGCCCGACTCCAATTAGAATTTCATCGACGGTGACGTTATCATTTCCACTCGCGTTCCTAAAGTGAATCACTTTGCCTTCGGAGGTTTTCTCAACTCGTTCCACGGTGCATTGTAAAAACAGCTTTACGCCTTCTTTAATGAATGTTCGTTGAATGATCTCGGCTGCGTCATCATCTTCGCGATCGAGAATGTGATCATTCTTATGTAACAAAACCACTTCACAGCCGAGTCGTTGGAATGTTTGGGCAAACTCACAGCCGATCGCACCGCCGCCAATAATTCCCAATCGTCGAGGCCGCTCTGTGAGCGAGAAAACTGTTTCATTGGTCAGGTATCCCGCCTCTGCAAGCCCCGGAATGTCTGGTTGGGACGCTCTTGCCCCGGTTGCAATCACTGCCTTTTTGAAGCGAAGCGATTTGTCTGCAACGGCGATCGTTCGACCATCCACAAACTGCGCCTCACCCAAAAACACATCGACCCCCAATTTTTGAAATCGTTGGGCAGAATCAACATCACTAATCCCGGCTCGAATCCGTCTAACCCGCTCCATCACAGCCGCAAAATCAACCTCAACATCTGATGAATGAATGCCAAACGGGTGAGAATTTCGCATCTCAGCGGCAATTCTAGAGGAGCGAATCATCGTTTTGGACGGCACACAGCCCACATTCAAACAATCACCGCCCATCAAATGCTTTTCAACGATCGCCACCTTCAGCCCTAATCCTAATCCGGCGGCTCCAGCAGCGACGACTAATCCGGCAGTTCCCGCACCGATGACAACCAGATCGTAGCGATCGACGGGTTCAGGATTGATCCAATCATTGGGGTGAACCTGCGAAATCAAAAGCTGATTATGCACATCCATTGGGGCGATTGTCACTGGATTAACCATCGGATTCTCCTGATGAAACACTGTCGTTGAGGGCTTTTTGGGCGATTCGGGTAATGTAAACTGTCACGGCGATCGTGGCAATCAACCCGACGATTCTAAAGATCCATTGTGCCGTTTGAGCCGTCTGATTGGGGGTGCCCAGGGTGGCTAAATTTGCAGCTAAAGACCCGATGTAAACATATAAAACGGTCGCGGGAATCATGCCAATCGACCCCAGCACGAAATCCTTAAGTGAAACCTGTGTCACCCCTAACGCATAATTGAGCAAAACAAACGGAAAGATCGGAGATAGGCGAGTTAACAACACAATTTTGAAGCCGGATTGCGCCACGGATTGGTCGATCGCTTTAAATTTAGAATTGTCTGCAATCTTGTGAGAAACCCAGCCCCGCGCTAGATATCGTCCGATCAAAAACGCGGCCGTTCCTCCTAGAGTGGCCCCAATGAATACATAAATTGATCCAAATACAACACCAAAGACAACGCCTGCGCCTAAAGTGAGAATCGTTCCGGGAATGAATAGAACAGTTGCTAGAATGTATAGCCCGATGAATACAACTGCACCCACAGCGCCCAAACTTTGAATCCAGGTTAATGATTCTTGCAGCCCCTCTTGAATATTCAACGCAGCAATCACTGAAACAAAGTCTAGAGTAAACATTAAAAATATGCCGTTCTAACGTGGCTGGATTTACATTAGCTTGAATGATTCTTCAGCCGCAATTCACCCTTCAAAAAATTATTCTTAACAGTAGACTTTTCTCATGATCCCTTCTACGAGCGGCGCAACCCTCATCTTTACTCAGCGAATTCATCATCATGGCGCAGTGCAACACCGACTTTCTCTAACGGCTGAAGAACGATCGCGATCGCGCCACCTATTTCAAACTGACGCAGGTCAAGCGGTGTATCTCAATCTGCCCAGAGGTACGACGTTGAGAAATGGCGATCGTCTGCAATCTGAGTCCGGTGAGATCGCTGAAATTTGTGCCAAACCTGAACCAGTGATCACCGTAGCGGCAAGCAATCCGATCGATCTGCTACAAGCGGCTTATCATTTGGGCAATCGACATGTGGCGATCGAGATTACCGAAACCTATTTGCGACTTTCTCCAGACTCGGTTTTACAGGATCTACTTCATCATCGCGGGCTGCAAGTCATTGAGGAAATCGCCCCCTTTCAGCCAGAAACAGGTGCTTACGGGTCACACAGCCATCACTAATTTAACGTGAATTCGATGAGAGTTTTTTCGCTTCGTTGTTCACGGCTTCTGCCCCCCAACCCCCCAATTTTGGGGGACTTTAAGAGAGGAGTTCTGGTTCAAAGTCCCTCACTCGTGGGGGATTTAGGGGGCGTTCCTGGATCTAAAAGCGAAGCGTTCATCGAACTGACGTTAATTTATTTGAGGCGCTTTTCGGCGGCTTTCATCAAGTTTTGAGCCTCGGCATAGACGGTAGTTCCCTGCTTTACCTTTTGAAGTTCGTCAACGATTTCTTGGAGAGAACGGGCCGCACGACCGCGATCGAGTCCATTTGGATCGTTCATCGTAATCGCAAGTAAAGTCTGCCTCAGCCGCTGGGCTTCTTGAAACGCCTGTACAGACTCTCTCTCCGCCTGCATCTGAATTTCAACCGCGCTGAGAGATTGTTTGTAGGCAACCAGTTGCTTTTGGGCTTCTCTAAAATCGGGATCGTCTACGGTGATTTTTTCGAGGCGATCGATGGCTTCTTCCCACAATCCTTTCGTTTCCTGCAACTCGGTCAAATTTTTGGGTGATTTCCCTTGACTGGCGGCCTGAGCGAATTCTTTTGCGGCTTGCATCCAGTTGCCTGTGCGCGTGTTGTCTGCGGTGAATCCAACGACCTGCTGAAAATCACGATCGGCCGCCTGAATCGTTTCCTGTGACATCCGACCTGCCAAAGTTTGCTCAGGAATTTTTTTGAGCGCATCGATCGCCGTTTGCCATTGAGCGATCGCTTTCTGACGGCCCAAATTATCTTTTGCTTGACTGTAAGCCTGTTTCGCTTCGTCAAGAGCCTGCTCTTTTTCTTCGAGTTGCGTACGGGCGTTGCCTTCTTGAAACAATTTCGCCTCCATGCGAGCCACATTCTCTCTGGCAGACCGAAACTCATCCAGCGTAAACCGCCAACGGCACTGCACAAAACTGCAATATTGACGCGGATAATAGCCGACAAACCAGACGGGCAACGCCTCCAAATGCTGTTGTGCTTCCTTTACTTTGGTGCTGCCCAACTCAAAATCTTCGGGGGCGGTCGCTTGATTGATCAATTGGTCAGCCTGCTCAATGGCATCGATCGCGCCTCGATAGTGGCTGTCCATACTCATAAAGCTGGGAATTAAGAGAATGGGCATCGATCGCGCCACAGACCACCGCAGCGCCGGGATCGGGAGATTGACCACATAAAGTCCGCCAGCTATCAGCAGCAGGGCAACTGACGACAGCTTAATCGCACCCCACGGAATTGAGGAGGACTTTGACGAAGGTTTTGCTGACGGTTTTGTAGTTCTAGGTGAACCATTGGCTTTGGCGGCCGCTTTCAGAACTTTTTCGGGGAAATCGGGTAAAAGGTCTACGATCGCCCCTCGAATTTCGTCATAACTGAGCGGCGATCCTTCCTGCGTCCGAAATCTTTCGAGCCGTCTCAGGGTTAATTCTCGCTGGACTTGTAGAGCCGAATCGCTAAAAGAGTTCTGAATTTCGACTTGCAAAAGGCTAAAGGCTCGATCGTTCAGACGCGGCATAGGTCAGATGTTAAAAGAACGTCAGTTCGATGAGAGTGACTCGCTTCGTTTCAATCGGCTTCAGCCCCCTAAGTGAGGGACTTTGAACGAGAAATATTGTCTCAAAGTCCCCCAAAATGGGTTGGGGGGCAGAAGTGCTGAATAACGAAGCGAGAAAACTTCATCGAATTCACGTTAAAAGACTAGTCTCAGGATTCCCCTGATGTTTATCCTTAACACCTACAGATCTTTGAGCGCAATTCCGTAGACTTTGGTGTAGAGTTTGGTGTCAAAATTCACTCGTGAACCTTGCCGTTGGGCATGATGGCTCCGGTGAGAAAGGCTCCCGTGAGTTTGACCATAATGCGATCGTCAAACCCAATCTTTGCCCCGCGCAAATCGGCTCCCCGTAAGTCGGCTCCACTAAAATCCGCGCCAATTAAATTCGTTTCTCGCAGATCTGCTTTGCTCAAATTCGCCCCCAACAGATTTGCCCGAAACAGGTTGGCCTTAAACAAATTGGCACCTTCTAAATTGACCTTGTGCAAAAAGGCATCACTCAGGTTGGCGTTGCTCAAGTTGGCGTGGCTGAGATTGCGACCTGACAGATCTTTTTCTTGCAGGTTTGCCCCATGTAAATCAGAGCCGCTCAAGTCGGGCGTACTGGGCCGAGGCGGTGTCTGAGACTGGCGATAATACTGCTGAGAATAGTAAGACTGAGGCGGGTGAGGCGCAGGGGGTGGTGTGGGCGGTGTCTGGGGGCGATGATATTCCGCTCGATAGTGAGACTGGGTGTAGTAACTCTGCTCCGTTGATTGGTGAGGTTTTTGCTCGTGTTTGGTGTGACCATTCTGAGCGTGGCTCTGAGAGTGATTTTGCGAATGATTTTGCGAATGGCCCGAGGCAGAATGTCCGTTGGTGTGAGTTTTAGACTGAGTGGAATGCCCGTTGGTCGAATGTTGCGCGTTTTGATGCGTTTGTGACGCTTGAGGCGGACGGTAATAGTAAGACTGATAATAGCTGGAGGCTGGAGGACGAGACTGAGCAGGCTGGGGTTGAGGTTTGCGATCGCGCCCGTGAGATCTCAAAGTATCCCTTGCATGGTTGATTTCCTTTAGCTTTTCTTCCGCTTTTTGCAGCAAGCGAGAATTATCTTTTGGCAAACGATCGGGATGCCAAATAAACACCAAGTCTTTGTACGCCTGATTCACCTCTTCGGTCGAAGCGCCAGGCTCAAGTCCCAAAATTCGATAACAACGGTCTAACTCGCTCATCTACTTCACCCCCTATACCATTCGATCATCTACAGAGCGGCTGTTTTGCAGTTTCTCAAGGGGCAAACGCGCACGCTCCCCAGTGAAGTAGTCGGCTTGGCTAATTGGGAATCGACGCGAAAATGCCAGAATGCTCCCACACCAAAAGGATAGTCAAGTCGTTTAGAAGGATGGATAGAAGGGTCGTGATTCATGAGTTTTCCGCGTCTCTGAGCCAATTCCGATTTCTCATTCTGAACCTACAAACGAGTAGGCTTGTCCGTCTACACAGTGTAGTCCCAACTTCACAAGGTTGGCTGGAAGTAAAGACTGATTTAATAGGTTTGGCAAATCAAATAGATAAGAGAGAATAATCAGTCTAGAAAAGTAGGTAGAAAGATGCTGGGCGTTGGACGTTAGACACTGGACTAAAGACTGAAATCTGTCTCTGTTTAACGTCAGTTCGATGAACGCTTCGCTTTTAGATCCGGGAACGCCCCCTAAATCCCCCACGAGTGAGGGACTTTGAACCAGAGTTCCTCTCTGAAAGTCCCCCAAAATTGGGGGGTTGGGGGGCAGAAGCGGTGAACAACGAAGCGAAAAAACTCTCATCGAATTCACGTCTGTCTAAAGTCCAAATTCTGAATTCCCTGGCTTTCTATTGAGACAATCTGCATAACAAGATCCTAGCGCAGAGGTTCCGCTTCTGAGCGACGAAACCACCTGCACTAGGGACGTTTGTGGGTTGAGCTTTACCAATTAACGAAAGAAATTAAAGATGCCCAAAATGCCTGTGAGTGGAGAAAAGACGGTGCCCAAAGCATCCCCAATTCCAGCGAGGCCTGATTTGCCGACGACGATCGTATCGTTATTTCGCAATGGTGGATTGGTCTGGTCGTTAATGCCTTGATTAAAGTCCAGAGCGATCGAGCGGCGTTCGACGGTTCCATTGGGATTGAGGCGGAGAAATTCGACCGATCGCTTCTTGGCACGAGGATTAAAGCCCCCAGCGGCCAGAAGTGCCTGATTCAAAGTTGTGTTGGTGGGCAACTGGAGCGTTCCAGGCTTGATCACTTCTCCCGCGATCGTCACATTGATCGAGTCGGGCGAAAAACTGGCTCTGGCGATCGTGGCGGCATCCTGGGGAGTCAACGCGGTCGCTGTGGGAACGATGACGCGATCGCCATTTTGTAAAGGAATATCCTGTCGCGCATCCCCGGCCTGAATCAGTTGAAACAGATTGACTCTCACGACCTGTTCGCCTCCAGAATTCGTTCTTCGGCGCACCTCAATATCACGAATGTTGGCGGCTCCCGTAATGCCTCCTGCCAGTTGTAGCGCTCTGGTCACGGTGGGCACCTGAATCTTTTGGCTCACAGTTGTCGTTGGGCCGCCTGCTCCAGTTTGAGGGGTGACTTCTCCCCGAATGCTGTGTGGGCCGGGACGATTGACCTCGCCTGCGACGATAATACTGAGCGGCTGATCATTGCTGACCGAAATGCTGGAGTTGGCAATCAGGTTCGCTTCGTCTACATTGATCGCCGTCGCTGCGGGAATAAGAATGCGATCGCCATCTCGTAACGGTAAATCTTGACTAATGTCGCCCGATCGCAGCAGTTGCCGCAAATCCACATTCAAGGTCTGGGTGCCTGCATTTTGTCCGGGTTTGCGACGAATGATTTGTACTCGTTGCAGATCGGCTGATTGGTTGACTCCGCCTGCCAGTTGCACCATTTTGGTCAGCGTGGGAATGCCCGATTCAGTGAGCGTTGTGGTGTACGAACCGGGACGAGGCACTTCTCCCGCGACAGAGACTTGAATCGGCCGCGAAGCCAGCAAACTAACGGTAATCACCGGACGGGCCAGCCATTCTTGATATTGTCTAGAAATCGCACCAGAAGCCTGTTTGAGCGTCAATCCTCGGACTGCCACACTTCCAGCTAAAGGCAGATTTAAGGTGCCATCTGCCAGCACTTGATATTCGCCGCTGTACTCTGGAACGCTAAAAATGTCGAGCTTGAGGCGATCGCCCGCTCCTAATAAATAACCTTCGTCTGCCATAACGGGCGCGGCAGGTTGAGCTGTGGGAGCGGTTTGAGCAAGTGTTGGAGTCGCTAGACTGACCCATCCGATCGTCACCGTCAGCCAGAGTGCCGTTTTTTTGATCATCGCGCTTCTCCTTTGAGAACAGATAGCCCAACGGGAGCGATCGCCCCCTGGTAAATTTTTAGCGTTTCTCGATGCACTCGATCGACGGTTAGCCACTCTAGATTTTGCTGAGACTGATATTGCCAATTTCGTAGGCTTTCTGGGTTTGACAGCAGTTGAGACAGTGCGTTGGCCAAAGCCATCTCGTTTCTTGGCGGCACCAAAAGCCCTCTGCGTCCCTGTTCCAGCACTTCAGGAATGCCGTCTACATCGCTGGCGACGATCGCGCATCCGGCCTCCCGCGCTTCAGACAGAACTAAACCAAACGGCTCTCGGTGCGAAGCCAGCACAAAAATATCGGTCGCCAATAGATAACGCTGAGGTTCTGGTTGAAAGCCTTCAAAGTGGATACGATCGCCAAAGGGGGCTTGACGGGCGAGTTGTTCAAATTCAGGTCGATCTGGCCCGTCTCCGACTAGATATAAATGAGCGGTTGGAAAGCGGTTTGCCAGTTGACCAAACGCCTGAATCAGATTCGTAATGCCCTTACGACGAAACATTCCGGCTACAGTGACGATCGCAGGATGCTGCAAGGCTACAGGTTCGACGGTTGGGAGGGGAGGAGTCCGAGGACTGCCTAACGTTCCGTTGGCGACGACGCGCAGTTTGTCAGGTGAAATTCCTCGCTTTTGCATCGAAATCGCGACGGCTTGACTGATGGCAATCACGCGATCAGCCAGCCCCATCAAAATTGCACTGCGCTGAAATTCATTGTGAACCGTAGAAACGATCAAGTAGTTTGCAGTTCCCTTGAGCAGTCTGGCCAAGACCACGCCCGTCATCATGTGGGTATGAACGATTTCTGGCTCAAATCTGCGAATGATTTCTCCAAACCGCCCGATCGCTTTCATCAAAGGAATCGGCCGTCTGCGCTGGTCAAACCTGAAATGCTGAATGCCAAACTGAGTGAGCAGCGTTTCATATTCACCGCCGCCAGATGCGATCGCCACCTCATGCCCCGATCGAGACTGCAAACACGCCAGATCGATCGCTGCGTTGATAATGCCGTTACCCAGCTTTTCAATATCGTTGAGGACATGCAGGATTCTCATCAGTTGTTTTGGGTGATGCGTTCTAAAACTTCCATGTACTGATCGACGACGCAATCGGTTGAAAAGTCTAGCGATCGTCGCCTCAAGATTCCTCGGTCAATGGGATGATTCAGCGTTTCTAGAATGGCCTCGGCCAGAGCGGGCGAATCGCAGACAGGCACCAGTTTTCCATAATTGCCGTTGTCCAAAATTTCGGCGGGGCCGCTGGGGCAATCGGTCGAGACGACAGGCGTACCCGTGGCGATCGCTTCAGCCACCACATTGCCAAATCCTTCATATTTAGAAGACAGCGCAAATACAGCCGCTTTGGACATGTAGGCGTAAGGGTTGTCCACAAATCCCGGCATGGCTACATCGTTTTCTAAACCCAGTTTGAGAACCAGATCTTCTAATAGTTGGCGCTGTTCTCCTTCGCCTAGAATCATCAACCGCGCCGGGCGCACTCTTCGCACTTGGGCAAAAGCGTTGATCAGATTAGAAAAGTCCTTTTGGTTAACCAGACGACCCACACCCAAAATCACGGGCAGTTCTCCAGGCGCAAACCAGGGATGATCGACGGCTGCTTGACTTTTTTCTAAAACGTCTGGCGTGACGACGGGATTATAAATGACGCGAATTCGATCGAGCGGTAAATCGATAATTTGTGCCAGATCAGCAGCCGTGCCCTTGGAGGCGGCCACAAGCTCGTCCGATCGCGGATACAGCCAGCGCACCATCTGAGGGCGGAGTTTTTTGAGCGTGCTGGATTCGTCATGTCTAAACTGTTCCGACAAGTAAGTTTGGACACACATCACGACGCGAGTTGGCACTCTTGATCCCCACTTTGCCCAGAGAGAAGAACTGACAATATCCAACGCTGAAAACAAGACGGTCGGCTGTTCTCGTTGCAAATAGCGTTGGAGTGCCAGGGTTTTGGAGAGTACGATCGGAAATTTGGACTTGAGATCAACCAGCCTGACATCCGACGAAACCTGCTCCAAATAATCGCCTTCTGCCTCTGCCAGCACCAGATCAGTCTTGATTCCCCGCTCGGCCAAACCCTGTGCCAGATGTAACATTGCCTTTTCTGCACCCCCTCCTGCTAAAGCTGGAAGAAACACACCTACCGAAGTCTGTTTGAGTGTCATATATTCATATGCGCCAACCTTCATGAGGATGACCCGACTCGTGATCAAATACCTCTCCCAGAAGTGAGACTCCCTTGAGGATTTGTAAGACCACCGCCTCTATCAATCTGCCTATCTCTTGAGTCCTTTTGACGGAAGTTTGAGTGTTGTTCTTTGCCGATTTAGGGGCTGTATGAACGATATTTAGAGGCTTTCAATCAGGCCGATTGTGAACTATTCTCGGTCAAGCGACCTGCGTCAAAGGGCACTCCTCTTGTAAGACTTGTGTCAGCAGTTGATGAATTTGCAGGTTGGTCTGGTCGAGGTGAAAGCGATCGCCCGCTTGGGTTTGGGCATGATCAGCAATGGCGATCGCTCCCTGCCAGTCTTGCCGAATCTGCTGGATCAGGTCTGCGAGTTGGGCAGCGTCTCCTGGGGTGACTAGCCAACCGTTGATTCCATGAGTGACTAATTCTAATGCGCCGCCTGCTTTGGCTGCGATCGTCGGTTTTCCACAGAGCATCGCTTCGACAATGACTCGCCCAAAGGGTTCGGCGGCTGTTGAGGTGTGAGCGATCAGATCACAGGCTTGCATCAGCGGCACCACATTGGATTGAAATCCTAAAAACCGGACGCGATCGTTTAGTCCCCATTCCTCAACCTGATGGTGAAGCTGTTTGACATAAGCTTGCTCTCCAAACAGGGCATCTCCCACAAAAATGGCGGTGACATCGGGGCACCGAGTGAGCGCCTCTAGCAAAACATGCTGCCCTTTCCACGGAGAGAGACGGCTAAAGTGACCGATGACAAAGCGATTTTCTAATCCCAACTCTGCGCGAAGAGAAGAATCTTCACCTCGATACTGCTCTGGCCGAAATCCGTTGTAGACGACTTGCGTGATTTCTGACCGGCCGCCTGCTGCGATAAAGGCTGATCGACTGGCTTGAGAGTTGGCGATGACCAGCGTTGATCGGTTAGCCAGAGTTACCGCCAGCCGCAGATTTGTCGGGCTAAAGTGTTCGGTTGAGAGAATGTCGTGTAGATGATAAACCAGCGATCGCCGAGTGATCAAGCTGACCAACGCTCCGACTACGAGCGCTTTTGGCGTATTGGCGTAAATCAGATCGTAGTGGCGGCTGACCTGGGCGACTTCTACGATCAGGGGAATCATCTGCCCCAGACTCCTCAACCCTGTGCGCCAACCACTGTCTTTGCGAACTTGTATAGGCTCGCGACCCAACACCTGGACGGGGATCTGATTTTCTTGAAGCAAGTCTTTAAAGGGGCCATCTTCAAGCAAACCGACGAGACACTGCGTTTGAAGCGATTGGGCAATGTCTAACAGACAGAGTTCTGCGCCCCCGGATTTGCCACTTTGATCCAAAAATAAGATTTTCACGGGATAGCCAGATGAGTTTTCAGGCTATTCAATCTTGAGTTAGAAAATTATTTATCTAACTAACGGCTGATTCTAGCCAATCGTAGATGCGATCGAGCTGCTCCAATGTCACCAGTCCGTATTGCCAGAGAATCATCGGCAACGGGCCGTTATTTTGCTCACGGTGGCGCAGTGCAAAGGCGATCGACGAGTCAGAAATCGCCAATTCTTCTCGCAAAAAGCGAATAAATTTAAGGTGAGTTGCAGGTGCCATTTTTCTCTCATCTCCTGAGTGAGTCCCATTGTGGACAAACATTGCGTTTAATGAACACCCACAGGTAGCCACTCTTTGATCTGGACTATTTACGCAAATTGACCCACACTCACACCTCGTCACGATCGCGCTCAATCAAGGCTCAGAGATGATCCCCGATATAGATTGCTTGGGGATCAAGAATAGACCCTTCCTGGATGTGAGTCCTCTATCTTGAGAGTGATTCGGCTTCAGGGCGGCTGCTCAAAGTATCAAATATGACGTACGAAATCCTCTAAATTTCAGTATCCATCATTCCGCTCCATTAAAAAATATCTGCACGAAAAATTTATACGAGACAGAAATTTTTGAAGGGAGCGAGACGACTAATGCGGTACGATTTTTAAGGCTTTTTGGAGTCCGATTTGAGAAACTGAACGGGAAGCCGATCGCCCACCTTTAAACCCAGCGCTTTCGATCGTCCGCCGCTCACCTCAATGACCTGATCAACCACTTCATCTCCTGAGCCATACACAGGACAGGGGTCAGACTTGCAGGGAGGCACATCAACCGCGATCGCTTTGACAACCCCTTGACGCACAAAGATCATGTCCAAACTGATCAGCGTATTTTTCATCCAAAACTGCACCGGGCGAGGCGGATTAAAGGGAAACAACATGCCGCGATCGTCTCCCAAGCTGGTGCGACCCATTAATCCAGTCGCTTGCTCTTGAGGGGTATTGGCGACTTCTAGCTGAATCTTCTTTCCGGCAACGTCAGCGATCGCTGTAATGGGTAAGTCTTGAGCCATCGCCGCCTGCACAATCGGGACATCGGAAGCCTGAGTTGAAGTGTCCGCTGTCGAGAGCGCGCAACCCATCAGCACTACACTTAACCCAAGCCCCATCACGCTGGTTTGAACAAAATTCCGCTTTCCCATTCTCTCGCCTCAAGCTTCACGCAACACATAGCCAACCCCGCGCACGGTTTGAATCAGCCGCTTTTCGCCTTCGTCTTCAATTTTTAGACGTAAATAGCGAATGTAAACCTCAATCACATTGGACTCGCCCACAAAATCGTATCCCCAAACATTTTCCAAAATTTGCTCACGAGTCAGAACTTCGCGGGGGTGTTCCATCAGATACTTGAGTAACTCAAACTCCTTCATCGTCAAGTCGATCGCCCGTCCATTTCTTAAAGCCTGACGAGTTGAAAGATCCAAAATCAGATCTCCAAATCTCAACTGCTCATTGCCAGGGGTTTCAGGTTGTAGATAAAGCTTGACGAGCTTGAGAAAATCATCGCTGCGATAGGGCTTGAGAAAATAATCGTCGGCTCCTGCTTCTAGGCAAGCCACCCGATCTTCAACGCTATCTTTTGCCATCATCAACAGCACCGGAATCCGCGCCCCCGTATTGCGAAGATGACTACAAAAGGTCAGTCCTGAGTCTCCACTGAGCAGTCGATCGACCACAATCAAAGCCGGGTGCCGTTCTGTCGCATGACGCAAACCACTGGGAGAATCGTGGGCAACGATCGTGTCATAGCCCGATTCTTGCAGATCTAGACTGACACTTTGGGCCAGCGCTTCATCCGTTTCGATGATCAGCACGCAGGGGTTGAGTTCGAGAGTGGTACTCATAAGAGAATGCCTGGGGGACAGAGGATTTTCTATACTGAAATGTATCTTTAGTGAGGTTCCCCATTGTTTTAGCACGTCTCGAAGCGATTTGAATTTTGAGTTTCGCGCCTGGCCCTGATGGTGGGCAAAGTTCTGCACAGCCTTCTCGATTTTTTCTCAAGTCGGTTTAGCAACGTGTGGCAACCCCCAGCCGAGCTTGTCACGCAGCGCATGAAAAAATTCTGGCGGACGCAGACGCACAAATCGAGCCGGATAGTCTGATCGCTCCACCCGCACACAATCATCCGACAACACATAACAACCCGCATTACCGTCCGCCGTCAGCACCAACCGATTGGGAGTCGCCGGAAAAATCGTCACAGGCTCGCTATTGGCAAACACCAGCGCGCGAGATGCCAGAGAGTGTGGGCAAATCGGCACCAAAATCAGTACAGGAACCCCCGGCTTTACGACTGGGCCACCCGCCGAAAGCGAATAGGCAGTCGATCCGGTCGGAGTCGCCAAAATCAGCCCATCGGCAGCAATGTCAACCGGGGTATGTCGCCCGATCGCCACTTCAAAATGACACATACTGGTCAGCGGTTCTCGATGCAGCACGACTTCGTTCAAACAAAGCGCTTCCCAAAGTGAGACCTCATCTCGGAGAATTTGCACTTTGAGCATGGTGCGTTCCTCGATCTCGTAGTCGCCAGAGAGCACCGCCTCGATCGCTTCTGACATCTTATCAAGCAAAATCTCAGTGAGAAACCCCATGTGTCCTGTGTTGACGGCCAATAGCGGAATGCCACTTGGTGCGACTTGACGAAATGCCGAGAGAACGGTTCCGTCGCCGCCCAGCACGATCGCGAAGCTCATTTCTGGATCAAACCCTGGCGGTGAAATGGTGTCGATCGGCGTATGACAGACTGGACTCGAAGGATTGGAATAGCCCAAAATTCCCCCACTTCCGGTGGCCACAATAACTTCCCACCCGCGCAAATTTAGCTTGTCTTTTAGTGCAGCCGCAGCTTGACAAGCGATGGGTTTGTCGTCGTTGTAAATGATGCCAGCCTTGGGCACAAAAAAAGTCCGTATCTAATTAATCGGGTATTTCGGAATATAACATTCCAGTTCAGCAATCTGTTCTGGACAATGAGCTTTGAATTAGAGACAACTCAAAAACTCATTGCTCAAACCTTAAAACTTTGGATAAGTTCTCCCGTCTTTGGCGACTTTCTTTTTCTTATTTTTCGCTTTTTCCTGGGCGTATTCCACTTCCTTCAGCTTTTTGAGGATGCGTCCAAAATAGTCCTGCATGTAGGCTTCCAGAGTCGTCATTTCTGACTGCTCCAGCCCAAAGGTTTTGTAGACATCCCCCATTGAGGCATCGAGGGCCTTTCCGGTGGCCACGACTTCGGTAAAGGCAAGTCGATCGGCAATATTCCAAGTCCATTGAAAGAATCGCGCAAATCGACGAATGGCCCGCAGCAAGCCGATCGGCATCGTGGAGACTCTCGCTTCTTTACCAGACAACCGTTCGCACAGCCGAATGATTTCATAAGCGCCCCAAGCACGAGCGCCCACAACGGGAAAAGATTTTTGCTCAGTCTCAGGCACTTTGAGCGCTTGAACGGCAAATTTGGCGACATCTTGCGTATCCATATAAGCGATCGGCGACGTGTCTCCCATCACCCAGACTGCTTGACTTTCGAGAATCGGGATGGCGTATTGACCAATCAAACCCTGCAAAAAGCCACAAGGTCGCAAAATCGTGTAGTTTAGCCCTGACTCAATCAGAAGTTTTTCTGTACAAGCTTTAATATCCATCAACGGTACGTCCGGAAATTTTTCCGCGTCCAGGATGGAGAAGAAAATGTAGCGATCGATGTCTGCGGTCTTGGCAGCTTGAATCAAGTTGACCTTACCGTCCCAATCCACCTGTCTGATGCTGAGAGAGTCAGTAGCTCGTGCGGTAGCAGCATCGACGATCGCACTTACGCCCTCCAAGGCCGCGGGTAGGGTATCAGGCTTACACAGATCACCCGTGACTAACTCCGCGCCCCATTCCTTTAAGAAAGCCGCTTTTTTGAGACTGCGAACGAGACAGCGCACTTCGTAACCCTCATCTAGAGCGCGACGAGTCACCTGTCTTCCCAAGGTACCAGTGGCACCCACAATTAATAAGGTCATGAGGAGTTCGTGACGAATTGTTAACTTTTTGTCAAATCTTATCAGAAATTATCGTCAAAATTGGTTTTTTCCCAAAGCAGATTAGATTCTCAGGTAAGTGTTTACAATCCTACCCGATCTATTGCAGGGTCACTCGCTGAATCCAAAGCCGCTGAGTCCAAAGCCGCTCTGCTCTAAGTTGTTTCGAGGTCAATTACGCTACCCTGGTATAGGACTAAGTTGTTGAGCGATTTGGGTTGAATGTTATGTCGAATCTCAACTCCCTTTCGATGGGTGCGCCTGACAAAGACCAACCAAAGGCGACAGAAAGGTTGAATTGTGAAGTCCAGCACCCGGTAGATCTGAGCCATGTTCGCCAACTCAATCGCAGCATTGTCAGTGTCGAAAAAGCCCAGCGAATGGCAGAGTTTTTTGCGCTGTTGGGAGATGCCAATCGGTTGAGAATTCTCTCAGCGCTGGCAACTCATGAGCTTTGCGTGTGTGATCTGGCAACGGCTGTCAAAATGAGTGAGTCTGCCGTGTCTCACCAACTTCGGGCCTTGCGATCGATGCGTCTGGTCGGCTACCGCAAGCAAGGGCGCAACGTTTTTTACTACCTCAAAGACAGCCATGTGTTTAATCTGTATCGAGAAGTCGCCGAGCATTTAGATGAAGAAGACTGAAGGCTAGAATGTCCAGATTCTTCAGTCCCCTATTAGCTACTCTTCGCCGCCTTGAATTTTGAGCAGTAAAAAGCCCAGGCTCAGACCGACTAAAATTAGCGTAAACGCGAAGAAAGCCGTTGTAAAAATTTCTCCAGCCATGAATTCAATTCTCCTAAATTGATGGGGACGGGACGATTGTTACCGGGAAGACTTTACTCTCGTCAAATGAGTATGTTTACCTAGTAATATCTAAATCCCTACAAAAGTATTGTAAACCAGTTGAGTAGTGCCTTCTCAGGAATAAAGGTCGTCTTTGCGCCACGCTGTCGAAGGTGAGAATAGACATTTTCCTGGGGCTTGTTTTTTAGTTTCTAATTTTTTATGGTTCTGAAACGCTCTCGTCTGGTAATCCCGGTTGGCGACCCTGCTGGAATTGGTGCTGAAGTTGTGTTAAAGGCGCTGTCCGACGATACGGTTGCCCAAAAAGCGTCTGTCACGATCGTGGGCACCCGGTCTCAACTTCAAAAAACCTACGATCGCCTTCATTCTGTTTGTTTGCTGGCGCATCCTGATCGCTTAAATGTGTTGGAGGTGCCGCTAACAGCAGAATTAGAGTCGCAAATTATCCCAGGCGAGGGTAACGCGGCCAGTGGCGAAGCGAGCTTTCAATATTTAGAAACGGCGATCACTCAAACCTTGGCAGGCAACTTTGAGGGAATTGTCACCGCGCCGATCGCCAAATCTGCCTGGAAAGCGGCCGGACACTTTTACCCAGGGCAAACCGAACTGCTGGCAGAGCGGGCAGGCGTGACTCGATTTGGCATGTTGTTTGTCGCTCGATCGCCTCACACTGGTTGGACGTTGAGAACCCTGTTAGCGACGACTCACATTCCTCTACGCCAGGTGGCCGACGCACTGACTCCAGACTTGTTGACCCTCAAACTAGAATTGCTGATCGACTGCTTGCAGCGAGATTTTGGCCTCAACCGTCCAAAGATCGCGATCGCGGGCCTAAATCCGCACAGTGGAGAACAGGGACAACTCGGTCGCGAAGAACAGGATTGGATGGTAACGTGGTTAGAAGAAATGTGTGTTCGCTTTCCCAACACTCAGCTAGATGGCTTAATTCCGCCGGATACGCTCTGGGTGAAGCCGGGACAATGTTGGTATGGCAGTCAGGGAATGGCTCACGATGGCTACTTGGCGCTCTACCATGACCAGGGTTTGATTCCGGTGAAGCTGATGGCATTTGATCGAGCCGTAAATACGTCGATCGGGCTGCCCTTTATTCGGACTTCTCCTGACCACGGAACGGCCTTCGACATCGCAGGGCGAGGAGTTGCAGAGGCGACTAGTTTGAAAGCGGCGATCGATCTAGCGATCGAACTATCAGAACATCAACTTGCGGCCTCATCGGTTTGCTAGACAAACTTGCACTATTACAAACTTTTACAATGTGATCCAGACCACAAACCTGACTCACTTTGAATTTTGGGGCGAACCAGGAATGGAAACAATGTCAAGCCTTGCTGACAAAAGCAACACTTCTTAATATAATTCCTAAAGAAGTAGCCTGAAAATAGAAAACATTCAGTATATCTGACTACAAAGCTGTTTTCTTCGAGGCACGAACAAAATGCTTTTTGCAAAATCTTTTAATTCTTAACGCGCACAATTTTAAGGACTCCCAGGAGGGTGACATGATTCAGACAATCCAATACTCCCTGACCATGATTCAAGACGAAGTACGTCAACTGGTCGAAAAGGGAGTGGTGAATCGTCAGCAACCGATTTATACACTCTGCAAGCATATTCCTGCCCGCGAATGGGTCTGCATTGAGTGTGAGCTAGAAAAGTGTGATTTTTTGCTGCGCGATCGCATTGGTGACTTGATGGGCAGCGAGCTTTGGGATAACGATTAAACGGGCTGTGTGGGGAAGTTTTCAGTTCTGAGTTTTGCAGCCACATCGATCCAAAGCTCTGAAACAGGCTCAAAGCTTGCCCACAAACACTCGCTCTGCTGGCCCGGTCATGTAGAGGCGGTCATTGACTGCCCATTCGATGTCTAAGCATCCACCGGGCAGTTCGATTGTTACTCGGCGATCGCAGCGTTTGTTAAGCACTCCAGCAACCAGGGACGCACAAGCACCTGTGCCACAGGCCAGCGTGATTCCAGCGCCTCTTTCCCACACGCGCATCTTAAGATAGTCCGATCGCACCACTTTAATAAATTCAGTGTTTGTCCGTTGTGGAAACGCTGGATGATGCTCAAATTTTGGGCCAATTTGCTCTAAAGGAATTTCTGCTACATCGTCTACAAAAGTGATGCAGTGCGGATTGCCCATGCTCACACAGGTAATGCGCCAAGTTTGACCTGCGACTTCTAAGGGTTGATCGATTGCAGTTTGGTCAGGGGCGACGATCGTGGTGGGAATTTCCGCGGCCAAAAGATGAGGCACTCCCATATCCACGGTCACTTGACCGTTGGCTTCTAGCTTGGGTGTCATCACGCCTGCCAGCGTCTGAATGCGATATTCTGCGCGGGCGGTTCCGTGATCTGAGGTTTCCAAATCTGCTAAAAATCGGCCCAGACAGCGAATTCCATTGCCGCACATTTCTGGTTCTGAGCCGTCAGAGTTAAAAATTCTCATGCTGTAATCGGTGCCATCCTGCCCCGGAAGCGCGAAAATCACGCCGTCTGCTCCGATTCCGAAGTGGCGATCGCATATCTCAATCGCCTGTTTTGGAGTCAAGCAAGGCTCTGATGAACTGCGATTATCAATCAGAATAAAGTCATTCCCCAAACCGTGATACTTAGTGAATTCAACATTCATGATTCGCGACTCCGAAGGATGTGTAGAGTTGAGATTGCGGAACTATAGAAAAAGTTTTGAGATCCAAATTTTGAATCTGCGGCTGCAAGCTGCTTCAATTCAAAACTCACGACTCTAAGCTGTTTGCCATTTGCCAGAGGAAGAAAACATGTCTACTGAACTAGAAACCGGGCTACCCAGCATTCGTCAGGTGCAGACGATCATCCGTGAGGAAAAAGAAGTCGAGATGAAACTCGTTACGGGCGATCTGCTCACCGGAAAAGTTCGCTGGCAAGACCCACATTGTATCTGTGTGCTGGATCAATACGATCAGCCGATTATCGTTTGGCGGCAGGCGATCGTGTATGTCAAACCCAAGCTCTGAATCCTGCTCACCTCTGTACAGCGCAAAGCGTCAAGACTCCACCTGCTTTTCTAGAAGCCCGCCATTGGTTTCAGCCCCCATCTCTGAGAGTAGGGAAGGTTGTAGTTTGGGCGCGATCGCCTCTCTTGCCTGAATCAGCGCATGAAAACTGCCGCACAAGAGAAGTCGATCGCCCTCTTGCAACGCCACCTCATCTTCTGGGGATCGCAAAAACTTGCCTTCTCGCCGCACTGCCTGAATACGAATGCCGTACTGTTGTAGCGGATCAATTTGGGCGATCGTTTTGCCCACCATCATGCTGTCTCCGGGCATCTGAATCCATTGGCAAGAGGCATTGGGCGCAGGAACGGCCGCTTCCCCTTTGGCCAGTTCATCAAAAGCGGCGACTTCATTCGGCTCTCCAACAATCAAGACGCGATCGCCCTGTTCCAAAGTGGTCAATGAGTCAGGGTAGTCAAGTTCGGCTCCACCTGCCCGACGAATGGCCACTAGAGAAACGCCTGTGAGGTGACGGATATCGGTTTCTTCGATCGTCATCCCCAATAGCGGCGACGCTTCCGGCAATGAGTACCATTTGCTATTCATTTCGCCTGTGGCGGCTTTTAGATCGCGAGAAATTTCATAAGAAGGACGCTCTGGACGCAGTTCCAAATAGTGAGAATTACGAACTTCCTGCACGTCTTTCTGCACCGTCAACAGAGACACGCCGCTTCCGTTAAGCAGATGAGCCAACAGTTCTAAACTGGCTTCAAACTCAGGCTGTACAACTTCTCGCGCACCCAATTGATAAAGCAGTTCGATGTCTTTATCTTTGTTGGCACGGACGACAATATCTAGATCAGGAGCTACTTCTAGCGATCGCTTCAAGCAAAGGCGCGTACTCATTGGATCAGGAAGGGCGATCGCCATGCCTTTGGCCTGAGCCACGCCTGCTTTTTCCAACACATGCAGACTGGCCGCGTTGCCGTAAATGTAAGGCAGTCCCGCTTCTCGCACTTGTTGAATTCGGCTCTCAGACTGGTCGATTACCAGAACGGGATAGTTGCGATCTTGGAGCAGCCGCACAATGTTTCGCCCGATTTGTCCATAACCGCAGACCACAATATGGTTTTGAGTCGGCAGATCATCCGCAACACCCAAAGGTACGTCAGTTTGTTCGAGATAGCGCTGCATCCAGGGTAGTGACTCAGCCCAATCAAAAAGCTTTGGCACCGATCGCAACACAAAAGGAGTCAAAACCAATGTGACAGCCGTCGTTCCTAAAATCAGCAGGTAAACTCGGCGAGAAACTAGTCCCAGCGATTGACCTTCACTAGCCAGCACAAAAGAGAATTCCCCAATCTGAGCCAGCCCCAATCCTGCGATCAAAGCCGTCTTGAGCGGATAGCGAAACAGCCGAACCAGAGGCGTAATGATTATGAACTTGCCAATAAAAACCAGAGCCACCAACCCCAAAATCAGTTCCAAATTATTCCAGAGGAAGCCGGGATCGATGAGCATTCCGATCGACGCAAAAAATAGCGATGCAAAGATATCTCTTAACGGCTCGACATAGGTCAGCGTCTGGTCGGCGTATTCTGCCTCAGAAATCATCAACCCAGCGACAAAGGCCCCCATCTCGATCGAGAGTCCCAAATGCTCAGTTAGCAGGGCAATTCCCAGACAAATCGCCACCACTCCTAGCAAAAATAATTCACGACTCTCTGTTTTTGCCAGCAGCCTCAAAAGTGGAGGAATGACCCAAATGCCAGCGGCCACCGCGCCCAGCGCAAAAAGTCCTGTTTGCAGAAGGGCCCAACCGACCGCCAGACTGATTTCTTCGGCGGGTTTATCTAGCGCAGGCAGCACCGCCAACATCAGACCCAGTGCCAGATCTTGCACGACTAAAATTCCCAGCATCACCTGGCCATGAGGCGTGCCCGTTTCATTACGCTCCATCAAGCACTTGAGAACCACGGCGGTCGAAGAGAGCGACAAAATCCCTCCCAAGAAAACGCCCTGAGCCGGAGAAGCGACCCAACCCATGCCGATCGAGACTAGAGTCGTCACCACGATCGTCAGCGCAATCTGTAGCCCACCGCCGCCTAAACTGATATTTTTAACTTTTCTTAACTCTGAGAAAGAAAACTCCACTCCCAGGGCAAACAGCAGAAAGGCCACTCCAAACTGCGCCAGTGTTTCTACCTGAATCAGTTCTTTGATGAGTCCTAACCCTGTTGGGCCAACGACCATCCCTGCTAGCAAGTAGCCTAACAAAACAGGTTGTTTGAGCAGGGCAGCCAGCAAACCTCCTGCTGCGGCAGCAGCCAAAACAGAAACGAGATCGACAATCAGCCTGAAGTCTTCTTGCACGAGCGTCCTAAATATTAGAAAAAATATTACAGTCTATAAACTTTAGAATACTAAGTTTTCATAATCTAGGGAACAGGCGCACTCTCCTTTCTCTAGAGTTGTTTTATTCTGGATGAATTCTCTGGCTCGTAAAGTGAAACCATTTATGAAATTTGATGCATAATTTGCACGCGCTGTCTTCAGAATGCGTCAAGCCGTTCGCGTGAATAATTCGCGTGAATAAACTGATTGATTAGGATAAATTGTGATCGCAGTCCATTAGTCTGCCTTTCTCAAGAGTCTGCCTTTCTCAAGGCGCGAGACGTGCTAGATCGTTCACACTTGTCAAGCTTCTGTTCGATCGCCTAATCTGCATTTATCGAATCGAGAAATTGCATAATTCATGACTGATCAATCAGATCCGCATGTTGCTAGATGCAGAATCTGGGGCAAAATGATTCCGGGGTTAGTCCATTCAAACGCTGTTTGGAGTTTTTAAGAGGCGCTATGAGCATTGAAAAGATCGTTGAACAAGCCCTACAGGATGGCTATTTGACACCAGCAATGGAAGCAGAAGTAGGGCGTATCTGCGACACAGCCTTAGAGCTTTCGATCGAAGAATACATGGCTTTAGACCGTTTGATGGGTGCACTGCTGACAGGCGAGGTGGTGGCAGTCCCGCGCAAACAGTTTATTAATGTGATGGAAGAATTGGTGTTGACGGAGGCGATCGCACGAGTAGCGGAGATCGAGGCAACCAGCGATCGCACTTTAGATCTGGGGGATATTGCCGCCTATGCGCTCAACCGCCTTCCCCCGCTTTACGCCACCACCGAAGAGGGGGCAACTTACCAGCGTCAAACTGCCAAAGAAGAGCTACAGGGCGTGATTTCTCAACGAGTTGGAGAAGCGATCGCCAAAAACCTCGATCAGCCCGAATTCTTTCCAGAGCGTCAGGCGATCGGGAAGAGTTCTAAGGATGAAATCTTGACTCAGGTCAGCGCTTTACTTCAGGCATATGCGCCCAGTTTTGAAGCAGAGCCTCGCTAGAGTCAATTGACACCGCGACCTCAAAGCGACCTCGAAAGTGAAACAGACCATCATCCCTTTCAGATTTTGATCTAGCAAAAATTAAGGTTTCACGGTGACAGGAGTTCCGATCGAGACTTGGCGATACAGATTGCCGACATCGGAATTTCTCATTCTGACGCAGCCGTGCGAGACGGCCTGACCGAGTAGCTCTTCTTCGTCAGTGCCGTGAAACCCAATCAACAAGTCCTCTTCAGTACTAAAGCCAATCCACCACTTTCCTAGCGGATTCTTTTCGCCAGGTGGAACTGTCTGCCCTGTGATCGGGTGCTGCCAAACTGGATTGCGATACATCTGAAAAACTTTAAAGGAGCCAGTCGGCGTTTCCCAGCCAGCCTGCCCAATCGCCACAAAGTATTTGGCTTTTAGCTGATTGCCTCTGTAGAGATAAACGCGGCGATCGCTCAGATCAACCACGACTCTGGCGTTAGAAGTTGGCACTATTGGAGACGGCTCCGGCCTTGGCGATGCTAACTCGACTCTGGGGAGAGAAATTTTTGGAAACTGCTGCCACTGCGCCCCAACGATTAAAGCGCCTGTTCCGACACAGAGAAACATGAACGTTCTTGATAGGGATGTGTTTTGGATCTTTGCCGCCATCTTGGAGAAATGTCTTTCTTCCTAAAATACTTTATCAACTTGATCTCTGTAAAAATGCGGTCAACTTTTTCGGACTGCGATCGTATTCTGTGAATATTCTTCCGGAAGCAATCACGCCACGGATGAAGTTCAAAATGTAACCCTTTAGGGGGAATAAATTTCCATCCGTTTGATTGAGCCTTCTCAAAATTTCTTATATACAAAGGTACATTTCCGCAGTTTCTATTTTCATCTTTTACTTTTTAAGTTCGATCAATTTAGACAAAACAGGGCACCTTATTTTGACAGTTGACTCACCCGTGTTTAAAGAGTTTGTCAACTGCTCTCCATAATAAGTATTTGAATCTACAATTCAGTCGGTAAGGCAGTTTCCAGGTGTTGTGAGGTGAGGTTTCTATGTTCAACAAATTATTTTTGGCAGTCACAATCACATTCTCGCTGAACTATTTTTTAGGGATTTCTTCAGCTTCCCTTCAAGAAACAACAGTTCCTCTGGAGTTGCAGATTGCTCAAACACAGGTCACAACTCTGTTAGCAAGTGTTGATTGGAGCAAGTAGCTAGAACGATTTTATTTCGCTCCAATGTCCTACCGCCAAACAAAGTCACTGAACGGCTCACTCCTTGGAGAGAGAAAAACTTTGTTCCCGGTGCAAGATATGCTGGTAGAACAACCACAAGGATTAGGAAACTTTTAGGGAACTTCTTCAATAGAGTCTGTGTCATGGAAGGAAAGTAGGAACGTATCGCTAAATTCCGCCCATGAGTCACTCCCTTCCTGTATCCTGGTCTGCGGTTGAGGCAACAGCCCCTCAGACACCAGTGCAAGCAGAAAAACTCCCTAACTACGACTTGGTTTTGCAGTGTCAGACAGGGCACCGTCCAGATAAAGCGGCGTTTGCTGAACTCATGCGGCGGTACCAGTCTCACGTTGACAAAGTTCTCTATCACTTGGCTCCTGACTGGCAAGATCGAGCTGACCTCGCTCAAGAAGTTTGGATTCGCGTCTATCGCAATATCAAGCGTCTCAATGAGCCAGTGAAGTTTCGAGGCTGGCTAAGTCGGATTGCAACCAACTTGTTTTATGACGAGCTACGCAAACGCAAACGTAATTCTAGCCCGCTCTCTTTAGATGCACCGCTGTCGCTTGAAGATGGCGAACTCGATTGGGAGCTTGCTTCAGAAACCCCAGGCCCTGAAGAAGATCTGACGACGCGCGAGTTTTATGACCAGTTAAATGAAGCGATCGCTGACCTTCCCGAAGTTTTTCGCACGACGATCGTGTTGCGCGAGATTGAAGGAATGGCTTATGAAGAAATCGCTGAACTGACTGGGGTTTCGCTGGGCACCGTCAAGTCGAGGATTGCCAGAGCGCGCCACCGACTCCAGACCCAATTGCAGACTTACTTAAACGGCGGCTAGACAAAGTTTAAAGTCTCTGTGAGCTTGCGAGTACAATTGCCCTTTTTGGTGATATTTCATCTACCCTTTTTGGTAATATTTCCCTCAATAGCGGCGATTTCGAGACCTATCTAGCGTGAGTTGAAGTTTCTCAGACTGACTTAGTAGACTAGCGTTTGTTGATGACTGGGTATTCTCATCTCAACTGAAGTGATCCTAAGATGAACCCCGATTTTGATTCGCACAAAAATTCCATGCAACCATCTCCGATCGATCCGTCCACACCCGACACTATGAATAATCAGGTTGAGTCAAACCCTTCGCAGCGCGATCGCTTCGAGTTGCTGAGTGCCTATCTAGACGGTGAAGTGACGGCGGCAGAGCGCAAGCAAGTAGAAGAGTGGCTGGCGACTGATGTGACGGTGCAGCAGCTTCATAGCCGTTTACTCAAGTTGCGTCAGGGCTTCCGCTCTCTACCCACGCCTCAAAGTCAACCGGTAGAAGTGACGGTTGAGAAGGTATTTGCTCGCCTTGACCGCCGCCCTAAACTTTCTCTCGTCTGGGGTGGGACGGCGATCGCCGCTCTATTTGTAGGTGCAGTGACGATCTTTGCGCCGATGGGTCAGTCCCCGACTCCCGAAATGGCAAGAAGAGTTGAGCGCCCTGCGGTGCAGTCTCCTCAAGAAAACCTATCTGATGGGGATGGGCTGTTGGTGGCGCTCGATCAACCTGTCCTGTCGATTCCCAAAACGGCTACCGTTGATTCTAAAGCTCCGACTGGTTTGGAAAACAAATCGACCAGCGCTCACTAGGCTTTATTTTAGAAATCGATGAATCCGGAGTCAGGAAGTTCTTGGCTGCGGATTATTTTTTGTACTGCTCCATCTGCCGCTCACAACTGGGATTCCTTGCAGACGATCGATTTGTGGCATCGTCATCACATAGGCCCAGGCAACCCCTAAAGCGTGTAGGTGGTGATCGAACACTTCGATTTCTTGCCGTCCATATTCGTGATCTTCCAAATTCTGATCTGGGAAGACCTGCTTTAAGTCATCTGGGTCGTGTCGCTCGTAGTCGTCCATAATTTGCAGAATGCTGGGATCGCTAAAAGAAAGCAGAGAGCCATAGATGGGAGCAGTTCCCGGAGTCATGGCGGGGTAGCCGAGCGGTAAATGGTAAAGGGTGCCAAAGGCGATCGCCTCACGGGATTCAACCAGCTTTTGGGCACACGATCGCTGATATGAGTTGGCATCTGGTTTAAGAAGCTCTTGAGGCTGTAGCGTTCCGTAGGTAAAGACGCGAATCAGGGTCATGGGCGGGCGATGGCGGATAGGTTTAGATTAAGCGAATCTGCGCTTAAGAGATGGGCAGTTTCCAGAAGTGTAACGAGAGGGTGAATCCGATAGAATACGGGCAAAGGAGGTATTGGTTATGGCAATTACACTCATTCCATCCTCAAGTCAGCAGACGCAACACATTGTCGTTGAAGGGGTCAGTTGGGCAACGTATCAAGCACTGCTTCAGGATTTGGGCGATCGTCGGTCTTCTCGGCTGGCTTACGATCGAGGTACTTTAGAAATTATTATGCCTTCTGATTTACACGAATTTATTAATCGATTTCTAGAAGCCTTGGTGAGAGTATTGGCTGAAGAATCAAAAATGCGGCTAAGAGGGTACGGTTCGACGACGCTTAATCGCGAAGATCTGGAGCAAGGGGCTGAACCTGATGCCTGCTTTTATATTCAGAATATAGGCAGAATTTTGGGTAAAAAGCTCGATATTACGACTGATCCCCCTCCTGATTTGGCCGTTGAAGTAGACATCACCAGCTCTTCTCGTCGGCGATTTGGCGTTTACCTACAATTACAAATTCCTGAAGTTTGGCGATATACAGAATCGCGAGGTGTAGTCATCTATCAGCTACAAAAAGGTGAGTACGTGGAATGTGAGTTTAGTCCAACTTTTCCGATGATTTCTGGAGCTGTTTTGGGGCAGTTTCTTCAACTTGCAGAGACAGAAGATGACATTAGCGTGGTGCGATCGCTCCGTCAATGGCTAAAGAATAATCGCTAAAGACCGATGGCTGAAAACCACTGGCTGAAGACTCAAAACCCCCCTCCCCGTGCCTAACGCGAATAGAATGGGTAAACACTTGATTTATTAGGAGTTTTGATCGTGGAGTCCCGCTATACCCCAGCAGAGATTGAACAAAAGTGGCAACAAGTTTGGACTGAGCAAGGACTCAACCAGACTGCGATCGACAGCAGCAAAGAAAAATTTTATGCCCTGTCGATGTTTCCCTATCCCTCTGGTGACCTGCATATGGGGCACGTTCGGAACTATACGATCGTCGATGTCATCGCTCGTCTCAAACGAATGCAAGGGTACCGCGTCTTGAATCCGATGGGGTGGGATGCCTTTGGGCTGCCTGCCGAAAATGCGGCGATCGAGCGTAACACACAGCCTGCCAAATGGACGTATCAAAACATTGCTCAGATGCGGGATCAGTTCAATCGGTTGGGCATTTCCTTTGACTGGGATCGCGAGGTTGCAACCTGTTCGCCTGATTACTATCGCTGGACGCAATGGATCTTTCTGCAATTTTTTGAGCGGGGATTGGCTTATCAAAAAGAAGCGACAGTGAACTGGGACCCGATCGACCAAACGGTTTTGGCTAATGAGCAAGTCGATGCCGATGGTAAGTCGTGGCGATCGGGCGCAAAAGTCGAACGAAAATTGCTGCGTCAGTGGTTTTTGAAGATCACCGATTATGCCGAACAGTTGCTGAATGATTTGGATCAGTTGAGCGGCTGGCCGGATCGCGTCAAGCTGATGCAGGCAAACTGGATCGGCAAATCCGTCGGCGCGTATTTAGAGTTTCCGATCGTCGGTAGCGATCAAAAAGTTGGCGTTTTTACGACTCGCCCTGATACCGTGTACGGCGTAACTTATGTCGTGCTGGCTCCCGAACATCCTTTGACGCGACAAGTCACAACTGGGGATCAACACGTTGCGGTAGAGGCCTTTGTTCAAGAAGTGTCGGGTCAGAGCGAATTGGAGCGGACGGCAGAAGATAAGCCTAAACGAGGAATTCCTACGGGCGGCAAGGCGGTCAATCCGTTTACAGGGGCGGAGATCCCGATTTGGATTGCCGATTACGTTCTGTATGAGTATGGGACGGGGGCGGTGATGGGGGTTCCGGCGCATGATGTGCGAGATTTTGTGTTTGCTCGACAGAATGAACTGGCGATCGTTCCGGTGATCATTCCTCAAGAGGGGGATGGGTCTGCTCCGTTGACGGCTGCCTATACCGAACCGGGCGTTTTGATCAATTCTGCTGAGTTTGACGGAATGCCTTCGCTGGAGGCCAAACAAGCTGTGATTCAAAAGGCAGAAAAAGAAGGGTACGGCAAAGCTCGAATTCAATATCGGCTCAGGGATTGGTTGATTTCGCGCCAGCGCTACTGGGGGGCCCCGATTCCGATCGTTCACTGTCCTGATTGCGGTTCGGTTCCTGTACCTGAGTCTGAGTTGCCTGTGGAGTTGCCCGAAGATGTTGAGTTGTCTGGGCGGGGCGGTTCTCCGTTGAGTAAATTAGACTCTTGGTTAAATGTGCCTTGTCCAACCTGCGGCACTCCGGCAAAACGGGAAACCGATACGATGGACACGTTTATTGATTCATCCTGGTATTTTTTGCGCTATCCCGATGCGAAGAATGATCAGGCGGTCTTCGATCGCGCCAAAACCAATGATTGGATGCCCGTCGATCAATATGTCGGTGGAATCGAACACGCGATTTTGCATCTGTTATATTCGCGATTTTTTACAAAAGTGCTGCGCGACTGCGGCTTACTCAATTTTGATGAACCGTTTCAACGATTGTTGACGCAGGGCATGGTGCAGGGCAAGACCTACAAAAATCCCAAAACGGGCAAATATGTGACTGCCAGCAATATTGCTGATTTGGCGAATCCAACCGATCCGGAAACGCACGAGCCGCTAGAAGTCGTTTATGAAAAAATGTCCAAATCAAAGTACAACGGCGTGGCTCCGGGCGATGTAATTGACAAATATGGCGCAGACACCGCACGTATGTTCATTCTCTTTAAAGCGCCCCCCGAAAAGGATTTGGAATGGGAAGACGCTGACGTAGAAGGACAATTTCGCTTTTTGAATCGAGTTTGGCGGTTGATCACAGAATCCAAAATCCAAAGTCCAAAGTCCAAAATCCAAACCTCTGATCTCGCCAAACCTGAGAAGGAACTGCGGCGATCGATTCACATTGCCATCCAAGAAATCAGCGAAGATTTGCAGGGTGATTATCAGTTCAACACGGCTGTCTCAGAAATGATGAAACTCAGCAATGCGTTGACGGATGCAACTTGTAAAGATTCTCCCGTTTATGCCGAAGGCATTCAGACGTTGCTGTTGTTGTTAGCCCCGTTTGCGCCGCATATTGCCGATGAGTTGTGGCATTCAATCGGACAGGCTGACTCGATTCATACTCAATCCTTTCCGATTGTTGACCCTTCCGCCTTGGTGGCTGATGAAATGACGATCGTGATTCAAGTTATGGGCAAAACGCGCGGCACAATTCAGGTTTCGGCTCAGGCGGACAAGGCGGCGATCGAGCAGGCAGCCCGTGAGTCAGAAATTGCTCAACGCTACCTTGAAGGCAAAATGACCAAAAAAGTGATCGTTGTTCCCGGAAAGCTGGTGAACTTTGTGATCTAGTTAGCAACAGATGAAAGTAGCGGTTAGAGCGCGATCGCCAAGCGAATCTGAGAGAGACGATTTCTTGTAGCGGACGTTGAATCAAGAAACTCCTCCACGCCTGTTAAGCATTCGTTCTGACCGCTACCTAGATTTCAAATTGGAGAACTTTGGGTCAAAAATTCCGGCTCGAAGTTCTCCAAAATGGAAATGTAATGTCTAAAGCGCTAGAGAATGAAGCGGAAAAACTCACTGAATTTACGCTGATCAAAACGCTTTGATCAATCGTAAGATGAACATAAAGAGATAAAAAAAGAATCGAAAAATATCAGTGATAGAACCTGTTTAGGAATACAGAGATTATTAACTTAAGATAACTCTTAATACAAAACTGATACTTTGTAGAACACGCTAGCTTTCAAACCACAATCTCGCAATAATGGGTTTTGTAGTGGACAGAATTTAAACTAGACCATTGCGATCGCGATTCACAATTCGTATCAATTACTCAAGATCCTTACAGTAGTGTCAAACTGGTTAGTGACGGCTGTCCTCAATTTCTGGCAGCTATGTGACGCTTGTCAGACTGTACTAACCTGCATCATCGCGAATTTATATTCACCATAGTATTTACCTCAATAGCGGAAGCTACCGAGCAAACTTCAGCAACCATTGCTTTTGAGGTGAGCTTGGGAAATTTGGGTGTCTACTTCGGTTGCATCAGCAAATGCGTTCGTATTCCTGGAGATTTTTTCTCTAAATCTTAAATGTAGTAACTGATTGATATTGGTTGCATTTCAGATTGGGCTGCGAACTCGCTTTCCAGTTAATTAAAAAATCTTGAAAGATGTCAACCCCTGCGTTTTTTGATCATAATCTCTGTAGTGGTGATACTAAGAGTGTGATGGTCAACCTGACTCGCGGTTTTGTTGATCGCGATGTTGGATCGAATTTAGTCTTACCAAAAGTCAAAGGTGCATATCGCTCTCAGGTGCCCCTACAGGTGAAAATGGTTGATTTGGGAGGCAAGCGTCTACTGCTCAGTTTATATGCTCCCACACACCATCTCAGAAAGGAATTTCCTCAATCTTTGCGCTTTACTCAATTTGAAGGAAACGTTCCTCCCCTTCCGACCTGGCTTTCGTCTTGCACGATGACCGCTGTCGTTGGGAAGGTACAAGACCTCGTCTTTCAAGGAGCCGAAAGTGCCTCAACGCTAAAAATGCGACTAATTTCTCATCTGTTGAACTGGGTTTTCCAGAGAGGTGATGCGATCGTTGCTTTTCAGCAGTTTGCGGACAGCCTAAAACAGATTGGCTTCATCGTCGATCGCGTGCAGGTCGTTCACAATCTAGTTGTCACACTAGAGAGGTTGAAGCGTGGGGTAGAACCAGAGAATCAAGTCTGGTTTTTGCCAGGGCAACCGCTAGTTCTGATCGCGATTAAGCGGTTATGGCTGTTTGTGTTGTATTCTTTGCTTGAGCGGCTGTTGATTTTACTGACTCAGCCCGTGAAGACGATCGTGGTTACAGATTGCTCTTAGAGCCTTGGATCGGTGAATGGAGCCTTGATTCAAGCTTGATTTAGGGGAAGGCGCAGATTGAGGTGAGTGATAGCAATCCCTGATCTGTTTCTGCGATTCTAAAGTGTTGTGACGGACGAGTGAGTATTTGTTGGAGAAATCCCCAAATGCTGATTGGCGGCTGTTGCAAGTAGAAGAAAGCTAGACCTGAGAGAACTTCAGACTGGGTAGACCTATTTACTCAGACGCGACCTGAAGTTCAAAATCTCCAGTCTAGTTTTGAGTTAGCTGTTTTTGAAGTTGATACTTTTCGTTGCTGTGTTTCAGGAGGTTGTTTTTTGAATTCAACCTCAGTAACTGTGAATGATTTATTTGGAGGTAGCTGTGAACGATCGAACTGCTTTAATTGCGCTCGTTAGAGAACGGGATGAGAGTCACTCTGATCAAGATGCCAGCGATGAAACGGGCAGCTATGATCAGGGCTTCTTGATCCCCGACTCAACTCTTTTGATGAGAAAACTACCTGATAGTCAGCGTTGGAGCCACTATCTGTTGGAAAAAATGGTTCGAGATAGCGTTGCTCAATTCAATCTTTGCAGCCCGCAAAATTCGCGAGATTAATGGTGTCTTAGTCTGTGTAGCAATTTTCCTTGCGTTTACTTGCTAAACACTCGATCGTTGGCGATCAGCTTTGTCTGGTGTTGTATGACGCATTCGACCCATTTTTCTAACTTGAATCACTCCTATGGCAAGTCGAAGGTTTTGGGCTTTACTCAGCCTCGTTTTCTCGATCGCGGTTGCGTTTTATTGTCGTGACCGTCAGCCTTTCAATTTTGTGTCTAACACGTTGGTGTATTTGGTAAGCGTTTTGTCTGTTGGCGCTGTTTATCGGTGCTGTCTGTCTGCTGCCTATACTCAAATCTATCCCGGCTGGATTCGAGAGGATGAGTTCAAGCGGCTGGTAGCACTGGGGATAGCTCACATCCGATCGCCTATTCAAGCCTTCTGAACATCTGGTTAGCAACTCGTCAACTTTTTCCAGGGTGATTTGCTGCGATCGGATGGTCTACAGATGGACGCTTGAACGTTGTTTGAGAAATTTCAGCGGTTCTGAGATTTTGCACCAGCGGTAAGCCCAATTGATATGACTGACCTGGAAGACGAAATCAGAATGCAGCTACTGACCCGACAACCTTGCCTCTGTTCTGCTGTTTATACTCACAGGTTACAGGGTTGTTGTGTCAACTGAATGTCAGCGACGTGGCTTAAGAATGTTGCGATCGCATCGTTTTAGAAGTAGATGAATGCAGAAATCGATCGAGACTATAGGGTGTCACAAACTCCAAATTTCTGATGGTGAATTCCCTTGCAAAACCACAGTGAACTGTCTTGAGATGTAATTAAGTTTTAGAAGCGTGACCTAAAAACTTTTGAGCATTTTCCCGACCAAATCTACATTACTGATCGCTTAGGTCTTCAGTAATATTGTGCATCATAGAATGTTGTTCAAAAAGCTTCTGATATAGATTCAGGGCTGGCTACAGCATTCTTAAAATATTTTTATTTTGATCGGAGGTCTGATTCACAGCTTTGATTGAAGTATTGCATCAGTATTGTAAATACTGTTTTGCCACTCAGTAATTAATTGACCATAAGCTGTTTCCTTTCCAATAGATCTATTGATGTAAGTATCTTGAATTATCGTTGACGCAAGTGAAAATGAAGAATTTGTAAATCTATTGACTAATCTATCGTTCATCCATGAAAATTAAGCCATCGCTAAATTATCGGTTTGTCAAAGTAGGGTTCATCAAATAGAGGCTGTTTGTAAAGTAAATCTGTGTAAGATTTCGGCTTCTTTGGTTAGTAATTTCTCAAATCAGCAATCGCTGTTCTATTTCAGAAATAGTTGATCGTGTGGGAAATTTGCGTTGAATCTTCTAACTAAACCGTTTGTTTTTCTATTTAGCTTGTCATTCCTGATAGTGAATGCATGACCTGTTAACTGCTTTTTTTAAGGTGTATCCCCAGATGCCAGAACCAACTTCCCTTCTGACTTCTACGCAGGAGGATGACGACTCAGAACCTCCCTCTACTCGATATTTCTGGTTTGATGCTGCTACCACTGCTCAGTCCGATCGCCGGACTTCATTGATTCTTCCTCATGCACCCGCCTACTTTAGACCAGTCAGTTTTCAAGAAGATTCAAACATGATGTTTGATCACAGTCGATTGCTAGAGTTTGATTCCAACTTGGGAATGACCACCGTCAAGAAAGCGCTAAAAATCAGCTTTAGTAAAGTGCTTTTATGGGGCACTCGGTTTCAAGAAGTTTTTGCTTATTTACAGGGGCGATCGCAGAGCGCAAAATCAGGGAAAAAGCAGGCCTGCCCGCACTTAAAACTGGTTCGCTACATCTGGGGCATTTTCTGTTCTGCAATCTTGTTTCCGACATCTCTGCTTCATTCTGCAATGGTTTTCACCGTTGTTAGCTGGGTGTTTTTTACACGCTTTCTCTACACCCATAGCTAACTGTTGCCTTCTCGGATACAAAGTTGCCTTGCTCGTGCAGGTTAATCCTGATCGTTCTTCTGTGGGCATTCACTCCCGTCAATTTACGCTGACACCAGGTAGAGATCTGGTGAGTTCTCCGTGCCGCATCAACTTGCTACGGCCCGTTTTGCAAACTTCTGCGGTTACTCCGCACTCCCCCGACACTCAGTGATTGCGAGGCCAATCAATCTATGTTCTACGCTTCCCGTAAGTTGAAGATCTTTAACACAAACATTGACAATCTTTCAATGCTAGAGTTTCTGCAAGAGCTTAAGTCTGGAATCGTCTTTACACCCAACGTTAATCACATTGTTAGACTGCAAAAAGACCGCGAATTGCAGAACGCCTACAACGCTGCTGACTACATAGTCTGTGACAGTACGATCGTGCTCTATGCCTCACATTTTTTGGGCAAGCCAATTCAAGAAAAAATCTCTGGATCAGATATCCTGCCAGCTTTCTACACCTGTCACCGCAGAAATTTAGACATCAAAATCTTTTTGTTGGGAGCCGACGAAGGGGTGGCCCTACAGGCGCAAAATTGTATTAACCAAAAAGTCGGCCGCAGAATTGTAGTCGGCGCTCATTCTCCTTCCTTTGGTTTTGAAAAAGACGAGGCTGAATGTTCAAGAATCATTGACTTAATCAATCACACCGAAGCAACTGTATTAGTTGTGGGGGTGGGCTGTCCTAAACAAGAAAAATGGATTTTGAAGTATCGAGACCAACTCCCGATGATCAAGATTCTCATGGCCCTGGGAGCCGCGATCGACTTTGAAGCCGGACACAAATCTAGAGCGCCCAAGTGGATTGGTGATGTTGGCTTGGAGTGGCTCTATCGTCTGGTATCAGAACCGAGAAGGCTATGGAAGAGATATCTACTAGATGTGATGCCGTTTTTTTGGTTAGTCGTCAAAGAGAAACTATCAGACAAAGCAATTTTGGATTAGCGATTAGACCGACAACTAGAGACGCTAGACCCAAGACCGAAAATCTTCAATGCTGCTCTGTCCAGAGTCCACCGCCCAAAGTCCACAGCCTACAGCCCCCACAAAGCAAGCGAAAACTCAATACGTCCCCAAAAACTCACGCTCTACCAATGAGTTGGGAAGAAGCACCATGATCAAAAGTTCTAAAGCCCGCGAATCTTCTGCATTCACCTCACCGTTTGCGTCGGTATCTCCGCATCCATCCACAATTTCATTGCTCAAGCGGTTGACTGATATTGGAGGTAGTTTGATTGGACTGTTGTTTCTTGCAATCCTTTATGTTCCGATCGTCGTAGCGATCAAGCTCGACAGTCCGGGGCCAGTCTTTTATAGTCAAACTCGCTGTGGTCTACGGGGAAAGCCTTTTCGGTTGTGCAAGCTGCGATCGATGGTCACTAATGCAGAAGAGTTGAAGAAGCACGTCAAAAACGAAGGGAGCAGTCTCTTTTTCAAGAATAATACCGATCCACGAGTGACCAGAGTCGGTCAATTTTTGCGAAAAACTAGCCTTGATGAACTGCCCCAATTTTGGAATGTGTTGATAGGAGAGATGAGTCTGGTTGGCACCCGTCCCCCTTTGCCGGATGAGACGGCTCACTATGGCGATCGTCACTGGCAACGCCTAAATGTCAAACCTGGAATCACGGGCGAATGGCAGGTCAGCGGTCGATCCAACATCAAAGATTTTGAGCAAGTTCTTGACCTCGATCTCAAGTATCAAGAGCGATGGAGTGTCGGATATGACTTGATGATCATTTGCAAAACGATTTTGGTTGTCTTTGCTCGAAGAGGTGCTTACTAAGAATCATGAAAGAATCACAAATTAAAAAAATCCAACGAATCAACTCACAGTCATCTACACGACCCCTACCTTTGCGTAAACCCTATTGAGGCAATCCGCCACGCTGCTCTAGCTTTTCTACTCAGAGAACAATAAGTGCGAAAACGCTGTAGTATCCAAACGATCGTTTGTCAAAAACAATAATTCAGCCAGCTTCTCTATCAGCATCAGTGAGAAAATTGTCTCTGGCTACATCTTACAGATGATCTTAAAAGATCATAAATTATTCCGTCGGATGAAATACGTCAGTATTAAGTGTGATCTAAATCACGGCAAACTTAGGGATCAGATCGCAAATCTACGTTCTGTTACAGGGTACTCTGGGAGGATTGAAAACGATGCATCCCTCTGCGGTGTAGTAAATCTTAAGGAGAAGCCTGCCACCTTTAAAGATGAGCCGTCCCCAGTTAACCGTGTGCTAAAAAATAGGATTACAAGTTAATGATCAATTTTGTCGCTGTGCGTTAGTTTCTAAAGTTAAGTTAATTAATTTTTGTCAGCTAAATTGGAGATCAGTCAGATAGCTCTGAAGTTCAACGAATTGGCTGACGTGGAAGTTCAAAAGTTTGTGCAATATTCGAGTCGCGCTCCGAATTCAGCAAGTATGGTTTACAATCCTCCCTTACTCATTGCTCAGGTTACAGATATTCACCTGTTTGCAGAAACTGATCGTACCCTTTTGGGTTTGCCGACTACGGACTCATTTGAGTTTCTCATTGAGCAACTGTATCGGCTCAATCCGCAGCCCGATCTGCTGTTGCTGACTGGAGATCTTTCTCAAGATGGCACCTCGGACTCTTACGATCGTCTGCAATCTCTTTTGAGTCCTTTGGGCATTCCGGTCTATTGGCTCCCTGGCAATCACGACCTGCCTGATGTGATGGCGCGATCGCTCACTCATCCGCTCTTTTTGCCTGATAAATCATTTCAACCCAATGGCTGGCAGGTTGTTTTGCTCAATTCTGCTGTGCCGGGGTGCGTACACGGTCAGCTTTGCGCCGACGAATTAGCGTGGCTTGACCAAGAATTGCAGCAAAATTCGGAGTGTCCGGCGATCGTCGCCCTGCACCATCCGCCCTTGTTGACGCATTCAGATTGGCTAGACACCAGCGTTTTACAAAATCCTGATGCGCTATTTGCGGTGCTCGATCGTCATCCTCAAGTCAAGATTGTTTTGTTTGGTCACATTCACCAAGAGTTTCAGTATCAGCGCAAACAGGTGACTTACTTGGGAACGCCTTCAACCTGCATTCAGTTTGAGCCAAAAAGCTCCAAGTTTGCCCTAGATCATCAAAAACCTGGATTTCGGCTGCTCACCCTTGAGTCATCGGGGCGGTGGCACACTCAAGTCAAACGCATTGCCTATTCTCATCAGCTTGATATGGTGGC
The DNA here is from genome assembly GCF_052939495.1 of Phormidesmis sp. 146-12. NCBI lineage: Bacteria > Bacillati > Cyanobacteriota > Cyanophyceae > Leptolyngbyales > Leptolyngbyaceae > Phormidesmis > Phormidesmis sp. 146-12. The sequence continues at coordinate 171,139 of NZ_JBJPHS010000003.1, forward strand.
GGCAGGCTATTGATTTCGCTGGTGAAACTCAGTTAGTCGCTGGTTGCCGATCGCTCCAAAATGAGAGTGACCAAGAAAATGGGATACAAGCCTCGCACTTTTAGGGCGACTTTGGTATACTTGTGCTAGTCCACAACACAGGCAGAGGCTCACGCCTTGAGCGGAGGAACCTGTCTCGCAAGGGGTGGTAATGCCTGAGAAAGTTTTGGCTCCTAGGGAGCAGCAAGAATTTTCTCTATCGATACAGCGGTGGGGCGCATCGCAGTGAATTTTGGTGAGGGTAAAGTCGCAGGACTCCCGATGAGCCAAGAATCCCCGAACTTCAGGACGGGGAGCCGTCAATGGGCCATCGTTTTCGATCGTCACCTGCATCATTGCCCCAAATTTTCCAGTTTCGACTCGCAGCCCACTCTGCCGTAGTTTTGAAACAAATTGCTCATAGCGTTGTTCTGCTATTTCAGGAGCCGCTGCTTGATCAAAAGAAGGTCGCCGCCCCTTGCGACAGTCCCCATACAGAGTGAACTGACTGACTACCAACAAGTCGCCGCCAATTTCCTGCACAGAGCGATCGAACCGTCCCCCGTCTCCATCAGGAAACACTCGCAGATCCAAGCACTTGCGCGCCATCCAGTCGAGTTCTGTCTCGGTGTCAGTTGTCGCAATGCCTACCAGCAGGTTTAGTCCTCGCTTAATTGAGCCGATGATCGCTCCATCCACCGTCACCTGAGAAGATTTAACGCGCTGAAGAATGACTCGCATGGTTGAAGTTTGAAGATTTGCTCCCCTCAGAACCGGGGATGAAATCGAGGATGCAACAGGTCTTCGACTGGCTTTCCTTGCTTAAGATGCTGCTCGACGATCGTTTCTACCTGTTCTGGCTTAACTCGACAGTACCAAACTTCGTCAGGCAGCACGCGCACCGTCACTCCCATATTGCACTGTCCCTGGCATCCAGACTCAATCACCGTCACGTTAGAAATTGGATGCGCCAAAAAAGCTGCCAGCACCTCCGCTGAATCTTTTTCAAGACAGTTTTGGTACTGGCAAACGAGAACTTGTAGATGGGTCATAAATTTGGGTCTTGAGCGCTGAGGGTGAAATTTGAGCCTCAAAACTTATTCTTCCCTATTTTCTAAACCCTTTGCCGCGACTGGTGGAGGGAACGCCCAAACAATCAGTGATTTGCGATCGCAGTGTCTCTTCATCCAAACCTTGCCCAATCAGCACCAGTTGGTTTTTGGGGTTGCTGCTCCATTCGGTGTCATCAAGCGAAAAACGCTTGCCGCTCAAGTGAAAAATGTGACGCTTGGGACTTTCGTCAAACCAGAGAATACCCTTGGCGCGAAAGACATTTCCGGGCAGCAGATTGTCTAAGAAATTTTGGAACTTGCGAATATTGAAGGGGCGATCGCTCTGAAAGGAGACCGACGTAAAGCCATCATTTTCTAAGTGATTAGAGTGGTGGTGGTGTGCATGATCGTGGTCATGACTGCACTGCTCGTGATCGTGATCGCCCTTAGAATGATCGGCGTGATCATGATGTTCGTGATTGTGATGCTCGTGGTCGTGATGCTCGTGCTTTTCGGCAGTGGGATCAAAATATTTGTCAGACTCGAATAATCCCACACTCAACAGAACTGCCAACGGAGCCTGTCCCTTCGTAGTTCGCAGAATTCTGGCACCTTCTTTGATTTCTCGAACTCGCGTTTCTAATAGATCGAGATCGGCTTCATCTACCAGATCAGCCTTATTGAGCAGAATAATATCCCCGTAAGCGATTTGATTGTAAGCTGCTTCGCTGTTAAACAAATCCAGACTAAAGTTCTCAGAATCGACGACGGTAATAATCGAATCCAACCGAGTCATATCGCGCAACTCAGTTCCCAAAAAGGTCAGCGCCACGGGGAGCGGATCAGCCAGTCCCGTAGTTTCGACGACGAGGTATTCGATCGCCTCCTCTCGCTCCAAAACTTTGTAAACCGCTTCGACCAGATCATTATTAATGGTGCAGCAAATACAACCGTTGCTGAGTTCCACCATATTATTGTCATCGCTGGTCTGGACGATCAGTTCATTATCGATGCCAATCTCACCAAACTCATTCACCAAAACCGCAGTTTTTAGCCCTTGCTGGTTGGTCAAAATGTGGTTGAGTAGAGTAGTCTTACCGCTACCCAAAAAGCCTGTAATGATCGTGACGGGCAGCCCAGTTTTAGGCGTATCCATGGCCAAATCGGAAGAAGTCGCTGCTGATTGCATAGGGCATTTCACATGAGAGAGCAGGGAGTGGAAACGGGGAAAATGGTTACTCAACCCCCCTTAAACCACTCTTTCTGATTATCGCTGATCTAGACTTGTATGATTATCTCTTAAGCTCAAACTGAAGTTCCAATCTGCCCTCATTCATCCCCATGCCCTTATCGCTCTACAACACGCTAACCCGCCGCAAAGAATCTTTTGAGCCGATCGAACCCGGTAAGGTGCGGATGTATTGCTGTGGCGTAACGGTCTATGACTATTGCCATCTGGGTCATGCGCGATCGTATATCGTCTGGGATACGGTGCGCCGCTATTTGAAATGGCGAGGCTATGAGGTGCGCTACGTGCAGAATTTCACCGATATTGATGACAAAATTCTCAACAAGGCGCGGCAAGAAAATTCGTCGATGCAGGAGGTGTCCGATCGCTACATTCAAGCCTACTTTGAGGACATGGAACGGCTAAACGTGATGGAGGCTGACGCTTATCCTCGCGCTACGCAGACGCTGGACGGCATCAAACGACTGATTTACGAATTGGAGCAGAAAGGCTTTGCGTATCCATCAGAGGGCGACGTTTACTATGAAGTGGGGCGCGATCGCTCCTATGGCAAACTCTCTGGTCGCAAGCTAGACGATCTGCAAGCGGGGGCCAGTGGACGGGTGGAATCGGATGATCCCGATCGTCAAAAGAAACGAAACCCGTTTGACTTTGCGCTGTGGAAAGCCGCTAGACCGGGAGAACCTGCCTGGGAATCGCCTTGGGGCGCGGGCCGTCCGGGGTGGCACATTGAATGTTCGGCAATGGTACGCGAATTTTTGGGAGACGCGATCGATCTTCATGTCGGTGGTTTAGATCTGATTTTCCCTCACCACGAAAACGAAATTGCTCAGTCTGAACCCGTCACAGGTCAACCGCTTGCGAAATATTGGATGCACAACGGCATGGTGAATGTCGGCGGCGAGAAAATGTCAAAATCGCTGGGCAACTTCACCACGATTCGCGATTTGTTGGACAAAAAGGGCCTTGATCCGATGGTGATTCGGTTCTTTGTCCTGGGAGCGAGCTATCGCAAACCGATCGACTTCACTGACGAGTCGCTAACCGCCGCCGAAAATGGCTGGCACAGACTGAAAGAAGGACTGCTGTTTGGATATCAATACGGCGAGAAGTTGGGCTGGGATTCAGAGGCAAAAATTCAGAGTTCTCCCGCTCACAGTGCCTTTCAAGCTGCGATGGACGATGACTTTAATACATCTGGCGGACTGGCGGTTTTGTTTGAGATTGCCAAAGAATTGCAGAAAGCAGGGAATCTGCTGGTTCATGGAGAGCCATCTGGAACTGATGCCCAAACCCTTCAACAGCAGTGGTTGACCTTAATTGAACTGGCTGACGTGCTGGGATTAGAGGCAGAACTTGAAGTCGAAACGAGCGATTTTAATCAAATCAGCGACGCTGAAATCGAAACCAAAATTCAGCAACGACGAGCATTTAAGCAGGCTAAAAACTTTGCTGAAGCCGATCGTATTCGCGACGAGCTTCAAGCCCAGAGGATCACGCTAATCGACAAAGCGGGGGGTGAAACCCTCTGGCATCGCAGTTAGACTGTTAGAATCCTCAAATATTCTGCTTTTACCTAGGTGAGCTAATATTATTCACTCAGGAAAAACTGTTCATGATTCCTCTTCTAGCAAATAATGATTGTTGAATTGTCAAAACTGCTCTCAGCGCTTACGGTTTCTGCCGATTGGGTGGGGCTGAGGGCAACGAGAGAAGCCTCTACCACCCGTTCCGTTCGAGATGGCATTCCTGAAACCAACGGCACCAGTATCACTCAAGGGCTGATGGTGGAGGTCTTGGTCAACGGTCAGATTGGCTATGCAGCAACCAATTCACTCAAGTTTGCCAGCGTACAGGCTGCCGCCGAATCAGCTTACCGACAAGCGATCGCCGCCAGCGAATGGAATATTCACGCCACGGCTCTCTCGGCCCGTCCCAAAGTGGTCGGTCAATACACTTCACCGATTCTCAAACCTTTTGACGCGCTGACACCAGGGGAAATTAACGAAATTCTGGTCAAGATTTGTCACACGCTCAAAGTAGACGATCGTATCGTTCAAGCCAGCGCCACTGCTTTAACCACCGAAAAAGACACCTGGTTTGTCAGCAGCAACGGGTCTGAAGTTGAGCAAAAATTTTGGCAAATTGGCACCGACTACGCAGCCACCGCCCAAGATGGGGGAATCATTCAGCGACGATCGCACAACGGCTGGCTGGCTCACTGTTATCAAGGCGGCCTGGAATATTTGGTTACGCCTGACCTGTGGGAGCGAGTGCAACAAATTGGCGAACAGGCGATCGAGCTTCTTACCGTCGAGGACTGTCCCACGGAGACGACCACGCTAGTACTGGCTCCTGATCAAATGCTGCTGCAAATTCACGAAAGTGTGGGGCATCCCTTAGAGCTAGACCGGATTTTGGGCGACGAGCGCAACTATGCAGGCGGCAGCTTTATCAAGCTAGAAGACTTTGGACAGCGAGTCTATGGGTCGCCTTTGATGAATATTACCTTTGACCCTACCGTGTCGGGCGAGTTTGCCAGCTATCATTTTGACGATACCGGGGCACCCGCTTCTCGTGAATATTTGGTCAAGGAAGGCATTTTGCAGCGCGGTTTGGGCGGACTCGAAAGTCAGGCGCGATCGGGCGTTTTGGGTGTATCCAGCACTCGCGCGTCTTCCTGGAATCGTCCCCCCATCGATCGCATGGCTAATTTGAACCTTGAACCAGGAACAGCCAGCTTTGACGAAATCATTGGCGGGATCGATCGCGGCGTTTATATGGAATCGAATCGATCGTGGTCGATCGACGATCAGCGTCACAAATTTCAATTTAGCTGCGAGTACGCCAAACTGATCGAAAACGGCAAGCTGACCAAAACCGTGAGAAACCCAAACTATCGAGGAGTCACGCCGCAGTTTTGGAGCAGTCTTGTTAAGTTGGGCGATCGCAACACCTGGCAGATGTATGGCACGCCCGTCTGTGGCAAAGGAGAACCCAATCAAGTCATCTGGGTCGGTCACGGGTCGCCGATGGCCGTTTTTGCCAACGTAGAAGTGTTTGGGGGTGGGTCATGACGACAGACGCAATGGAAACCAGTTTTAATCAGTTGGCCGCGACGATCGCCGATCAACTCAGACCCGACGAACAATTTACCTTGACGCTCAACAGCGAACAGAGCCAATTCACTCGGTTTAATCACGCCAAAGTGCGGCAAACAGGCACTGTCAGCGATGGCAGCGTTCATTTGACGTTGATGCACGATCAGCGCAGTAGCTATGTAGAGTTTCCGTTTACGGGAGAAGAAGCGGTCGATCGAGAGCAGTCCCAACAAGCTCTCTCAGCGCTCCGTCAAGAAGTTCCTCAGCTTCCGGTCAATCCCTATCTGGTGCGACCTTCTGGAAATGGTGTGAGTCGAGAAGTGCATGAGGGTCAGCTTCTCCCGCCAGAGGCAGTGGTTTCGACGCTGTTGCCCCCGGTCGCTGATTTGGATTTTACAGGACTGTATGCCGCCGGACTGACCATTCGCGCTTATGCCGACTCAATGGGTCAACGGCACTGGTTTGCTACCGATTCTTTTTCGCTTGACTACTCGCTGTTTACTTCCCAGGGGCAAGCCTTGAAGGGAACGCTGGCGGGCAGTCATTGGGATCAAGCCGCTTACCTGGCTAAAATGCAGGAATCGCGATCGCAGCTAGACCGTCTGGCCCAACCTCCCAAATCGATAGAACGGGGACAATATCGCACCTATCTGGCACCTGCGGCGATCGCTGAATTGCTCTCGATGCTGTCGTGGGGTGGCGTGAGTGAGGCTTCTTATCAGCAGGGGGGTAGCTGTTTTGGGGCGTTGCGGCGCGGAGAAAAGAAACTGTCGCCTCAATTTACGCTCAAAGAAAACTTTCAGCAGGGGTTGGTGCCCCGATTTAACGAGCTAGGCGAAACGGCTCCGCTTGAACTGGCGCTGATCGAGTCGGGTCAATTGGTCAATCTGCTGGTGTCTTCAAAAACTGCCAAAGAATACAATCTAACTGCGAATGGTGCCAATCAAGACGAGGGACTGCGCTCGCCCGAAATCACCCCTGGAGATCTGCCCGTTGATCAAGTGTTCGCTGCGCTGGATACGGGGTTGTATGTGTCCAATTTGCACTATTTAAACTGGAGCGATCGACCCACCGGTCGGATTACGGGCATGACTCGCTACGCTTGTTTTTGGGTAGAAAATGGTGAGATTGTAGCTCCGATCGAGAATTTGCGCTTTGATGATAGCGTCTATCAGTTTTGGGGCAGTCACCTGGTCGCCTTGACGAGTGTTCAAGAATTCATCCCCGATGTCGGCACCTATGGCAGTCGCAATCTGGGCGGAAGCTGGACTCCGGGAATGATCGTCGATGACTTTACCTATACGCTGTAGCGTCGCAGATTTTTGAGCTTTGAATTCTCAATTCTGTTAATTTTCTGATTCATCCAGCTACTCACTAAGCATTCACGACTTTAGCGCAAACGGTTGTGTGTAAATGCGACTGATCCGAAAGGTGAGGTGTGTTTCTTGCTGTTGCCAGGTGAGTTTTTCAATAATTACATCTGCGTAAGCGTTCCAGTGGTCATCGACAAGGGGAATGGGAACGTCGATCGCAAAAATTCGGTATCCTGGTTTCGTTGCTTGATGCGTTGCGTCCAGCGTTAACCCAGATGGATAATCTTGATTCAATTTTAGAATACTGTTAACTTGGCAAGGCATTCCCATACGTCTGACCTAAAATAACATTAGTGTTTTCATTAAAGCCGATGATTGCCCAACTCAAGCACTCAGCCATTTCTCCAGAAGAGTATCTAGCAGGAGAGGAGAAAAGTCAAATTCGGCATGAGTATTTTGATGGACAAGTTTATGCCATGTCAGGAGGAAGCGATTCTCACAATACGATCGCGGGCAATTTGTTTACTCAAATGAGAAGTCATGTTCGAGGCGGTCGGTGTCGTGTGTTTATGGAAAACATGAAAGCGTACATTCCACCGCTAAACTGTTACTACTATCCAGATGTGATGGTGACCTGTGACGATCGTGATCGTTCATCTTCTCACTCAAAATCCTATCCTTGTCTGATTGTAGAAGTGTTGTCTGACTCGACAGAAGCCTTCGATCGCGGGGATAAATTTGCAGCTTATCGACATTTAGACTCGCTACAAGAATATGTGTTGATCAGCCAAAAAAGACAGCAGGTTGAATGTTTTCGTCGCAGCGAAGCAGGCGTTTGGGTGTTTTATTCCTACGATCAAAAGGAGAGCATTCAGTTAGCCAGTTTAGATTTTCAGATCAGTATGGAAGCGCTGTATGAAGATGTAGATTTTGCAGTCAGTGATGCCGCTAATAATGGATCGCCGTCGCAAATTTCCGACGATTAGGACCAATTATTAATGCGTTTAAGTGGATTGACGATCGTCAGTTACCAATCAAAAATAAGGTAAAACTTAACGTGAATTCGATGAAATCCCTCGCTGTGGCGATCACTCCAGGCAGCCCCCT